>JAYYAX010000029.1:0-31392 GCA_036042925.1 Pseudomonadota bacterium | reverse complement strand
TACAGAGTAAATACGAAAAGCATCTGCCCTGGCTCTATCTTTTCCATACCAGGTGTTGAACCTAGAAACCATTTAGGCCAAGCTCCACCTAAACCAGCTAAAATTGCAACATATTGCTTACCATCTACAGCAAAAGTAATTGGAGGTGCGTTAACACCTGTATTGGTGTCAAAAGACCATAGCTCTTTAAGATTATCTGAGTCCAATGCTACTACTTTTCCATCAGGATGGGCTGTAAAAATTAATCCTCCTTTAGTGGCTAGTAAACCTCCTAAATTTGGGTAATCCATATCATACTTACCAACTACTTTTCCAGAATTAACATCCATAGCAGTTACACTACCTGTAATTATTGGACCCATCTTTGGTCCACCACCTAGCCAAAACTCTCTAGCTACCCACTCTTTCTCTGTAGGTACGTTTACATGCATAGCACAGCTTTCTATAACTGGAATGTAGTACATATTTCTTTCAGGATCATATGCTGGGGGAGGCCAATTCTTACCACCCATATTTCCAGGACATGATGTACCCTCTGGTTGAGCTCTAAAAGCGTTAGTTGCTGGAACATATCTTTGAACATCCTTATTAGGATCATAATCCATAGGTCTACCAGTGTATTTATCTAGTCCTGCAGTCCAGTCTAGTTTTTTAACGAAAGGTGTACCCCAAAGGAATTTACCACTTTCTCTATCTAAAGCATAGGCAAAACCATTTCTATCAGCATGTAAAACTGCTTTTGTTTTTTTGCCAAATATTTTAGCATCAACTAGTGTTTGTTCATTAACACCATCAAAGTCATACGGATCGTTTGGTGTATATTGGAAATACCATTTAATTTTTCCAGAGTCTGCGTCTAATGCTAAAACACTATTACTATATAGATTGTCTCCAGGTCTGTACTCATTATCCCAATCAGGACCAGGATTTCCTACACCCCAATAAATAACATCTAAATCTGCATCATATGAACCAACAACCCATGTAGATCCTCCACCATGCATCCATGCATCTTTACTGTGAGATTCAGGACCTTGCTTCCATGTTTCACTGCCAGGCTCTCCAGGAGCTGGAATGGTATATGTTCTCCAGGCTTTACTACCATCTTTTACGTTAGTAGCGTGGAGCCATCCTCTGATTCCGTATTCCGCGCCAGCAACTCCAGTTATAGCCATATCTTTAACTATGAGAGGAGCGGCTGTAATAACTTCTGACACAGCAGCATCAGCTAGTTGTACTTCATTCTCAATTTCGCCAGAAGACTTACCTGTTACAATTAATCTTCCATCTAATGTATGAGATACCACTTTGTCTTGCCAAAGTGCTACACCTCTATTATTAACACCACAGCATGTTACTGCGCCAGGAAAATCATGATCAGTATCTGGATTCATTTTCCATACCAACTTACCGTTTTTCCTAACGTCAAATTTATAGACTGATCCCCAGCCATCAGTTACATACATCATGCCATTCTCAACTATTGGAGTACCTTCTAGACCAGCATGATCCCAAATTCCTCCACCTTCAACGCCTCCAATAACATTAGTAAATGCAACCTTTAACTTCTTAACGTTTTTCTTATTAATTTGCTTCAACCCTGAATATCTTTGCCCATCTAAGGTACCATGATGAGTAATCCAGTTATCAGGGTTCTTTGCTGCATTTAGCAGGTCTTTAGTAGTAGTAACATCCGCACTAGCACTGAAGACAAAGCTTAATGCAATAAATAAACTTATTAAATATTTCATTATTTATCTCCCTAATTATATACAACAATATACCATAATGATAATAATTATTATTCTAAGGTCAAGAGAAAACATAGTATTTTCTAATAAGATGTTTAAACAAATAAATATTTAAATTATGTTTATTAAATTTTTTGGATTTGTGCTTTAATCTTTAAAATGGATATTGAACAAATTGAAAATGAAGGAAGCGTTGTTTTTAGAGACGTTATATTATTAGCTTTAACTGGTTTCATTTTTATGGTTGTTTTACTTTTACCCTTTGTAAATCCACCTACAGAAAATGAAAATAATACTGATCCACCTGGAAATGTAATCGTAGAATTATTTTGGGATAATGATCGTGATGTAGACATAGATTTATGGGTCAAAGCTCCTGATGATATTCCTGTTGGATATTCAAATAAAGGAGGCTTATTTTTTAACCTACTTAGAGATGATTTAGGAAAATATAAAGACAATAGTCCTATAAATTACGAAGTGTCATACTCTAGGGGAATAAGTGAAGGTAACTATATAGCAAATTTACATCTGTATCGAGAAGATCTAAGTCCATTTAAACCTATAAATGCCAAACTGGTTGTATCTGTCGTAGAACCTGATAGCAATCAGAGAAAACAAATTTTATTATCTAATAAAATACTTTCTGAAGTAGGAGAAGAATTAACAATTTTCCAGTTTACATTAGATAAAAAGGGAAATTTAGATAAAAATAGTATAAATAATAAATTTGTTAAGCTAAGATCTGGTAACAAAGATTGAAACATTAGGAGATGAAAGTTGGATTATAAATTTTTACTAGTTTTACGTTTTTCACTTATAAACATACTTGGAATTATTTTTTTAATTGTAACTTATACGCAAGGATATATCGCAAAAGCCATCGACGCAGATATTACAAATGTTATATTATTAATATTTGTTTTATTTTTGTTAGGTCTAATTATTTCTGGAATCAGAACATTTTGGATAAGTAAACAATTGAACTATGCAACAGAAAAGTCTAAAGAATTAAATTCTATTACGAATCACTACCTTCGAAATATAAAGAATTTAGATGCAAGTGCCAGGAGCAATCTAGCTTCTAGTTTGAGAATTAAACTTGCTAATAAAATTAACCTAGTTAAGTTTATTGCCAACACATTAGTTATTCTAGGGCTGATTGGTACTGTTATTGGATTTATTATTGCCTTATCTGGTGTAGACGGAAATGTATCTAGCGATCCAGAAGAGATTAGCAAAATGATTACTACTCTGATTCAAGGTATGTCAGTAGCTCTTTACACTACATTGGCTGGTTCTATTTGTAGCGTTTGGTTAAATATCTGCTACCATATCTTATCTTCAGGTGCAAATAAACTTTTAGCTAAAATTATAGAAATTGGAGAAGTAAAAACCTAATGTTAGATTTTTCGAAAGAAAATCAGATTGATGAAGTACAATCTGATACCGTGTTTAGAGATGTCACTTTGTTAGCCCTATCAGGATTTGTATCTATTGTTATACTTTTGTTGCCTTGGTTGAATGTTAAGACTAGAAATGAAATAGTTAAAGAACCAGTAGGAAGCGTTATTTTTGAGTTATTTTGGAATGATAAGCTTGATGCTGATTTAGACCTATGGGTAAAAGGGCCTAATGACGGAGCAGTCGGCTACTCAAAACCCTCTGGTTTAGTATTTAACTTATTAAGAGACGATAGAGGATTAGCTGGAGACCATACTCCTTTGAACTATGAAATTAGTTTTACAAGAGGAATCATTCCGGGTGATTACCAAGCAAATGTTCATTTATTTAAACATGATAAAAATAAATCTAAAATTGAAGCTTTAGTGATTGCTTCACTAGTTACTCCTGACAAAAGTCACAGAAAACAAATTTTAGAAAAGAAAGTTGTTTTAAAAAAAGAGAGTACCGAGAAAACAGTTTTACGTTTTAAATTAGATAATAATTTTAAGGTTGTTCCTGGATCAGTAAATAGCCTTAGAAAAAGTTTAGCAGGGAGATATTAATAATGAATGTTTTAAATTGGTATTTTTTAATAATTACTTTATTGGTTGCTGTAATTATATCTATTACCTTTTGGTCAAGGAGGCCATTAAAATTTAAAGTTTTATCACTTTCTTTAGGAACAATAAGTTTTTTACTAATTTATGGAAGTTTAATAGAAATTCTTAGCAGAGCAAAACCAAAAGGTCTTGAGTTGTTAAATAAATATACTGAAGAGGTAACGCTTCTACATGTAAATTGGATTGAAGGAGAAGCAATTTATTTACTGGTTCAACTAGATGAAGATTTAGAGCCAAGGCTATACAAATTTCCATGGAATGCATCACAAGCACAAGAATTTGATGAAGCCGTATCAGCAGGCCGAGAGAATGGTCAGGAAGTAAGAATATCTAATCCTTTCTACCCTTCAAATTCTGAAGAAAGAGAAACCATAATTTATGCAGCACCAGTAAAGCCACTTCCTGCAAAAGAAGCTCCTGAAGTAGGAGTTACAGCATATGACCCAGATGCAGAAAAAAAGTCTCTTGAGATAAGAGATGAAAGATTAAAATAGTTACCTAAAATAAATGACAAACCTAATATCTTTAAAAAAAGTAAGTAAGTTTTATAAAAATAAATATCAAGCTCTAAAAGAAATTAACTTAAATATTAAGAAAGGAGAGATATTTGCTTTATTAGGTCCAAATGGTGCTGGGAAAACTACTTTAATAAATACTATTTGTGGTTTAACTTATCATTCCTCTGGTTCCATAAAAATAGCTAGTATGGACGTTAAAAAATATCGAAAGCGTACTAAAACAATGATCGGACTAGTTCCACAAGAACTTCATTTAGAAGCTTTCGATACAGTTTTCAGCAATGTATGTTATTCGAGGGGTCTTTGGGGAGAGAAAAATGATTTTGAATTTATAAATAATCTGCTTAAAAAATTGAAGCTTTATGAAAAAAAAGACTCTTTATTAATCACACTATCTGGAGGAATGAAGAGAAGAGTTTTGATAGCAAAAGCACTTTCACATAATCCAAAAATACTTTTTCTAGATGAACCCTCTGCAGGAGTTGATGTTGAACTAAGACAAGAAATGTGGCAGATAATAGATAAACTTAAGCAAGAAGGAGTGACTATAATTTTAACTACTCATTATATTGAAGAGGCTGAGGAAATAGCTGATAGAGTAGGTTTTATAAATGAAGGAAAGATAATTTTAGTAGAGGAAAAAAAGAGGCTACTGACTAAATTAGGAAATAAAAAATTAGTATTTCGCCTTTCAAAAAAATTAAAAAAAATACCTGAGTTTCTAAAAAGATATACAGTACAACTAGATAAATCTGGCTATGAATTAGAAGTTTATTTAGATAAAAACCAAAATGAAGTAGTAAATATAATTACACTTATAAAAAATAATAAGTTAAATTTTACAGAATTTGATGTAAAAAAAAGATCTTTGGAAAGTATTTTTATCGACTATATTAAACATAGTAAAAGATGATAAACTACAAAGCTATAATATCAATTTTCTTGCATGAAATAGAGAGAACAAAAAGAACTATTTTTCAGAGCATAGTATCACCAATATTAACTACATCTTTATATTTTATAATTTTTGGTTCAGCAATTGGATCAAGAATTAAAGAAATTGATGGAGTATCATATGGAATGTATATAGTGCCTGGTCTTTTAATGTTAAATTTACTAACACAAAGCATATCAAACGGATCTTTTAGCATTTTTTTTCCAAAATTTAATGGAACAATATTTGAGCTTCAGGCCGCACCAATTTCTGCAATAGAAATGATTATTGGCTTTGTAGGAGCAACTGCAAGTAAATCAATTCTCTTAGGAACTCTAATAATATTAACCTCTTCATTTTTTATTGATTTAAAAATAGCTCACCCACTTCTAATGATATTTTTCCTTATTATTACTTCTTTAACATTTAGTATGTTTGGTTTTATCATTGGTATTTGGGCTAATAATTTTGAAAAATTATCACTGATCCCTTTAATAGTTGTTACTCCATTAGTGTTTTTGGGAGGGAGCTTTTATTCTATAAATATGCTTCCAGAATTTTGGCAAAAAATATCTCTATTAAACCCAGTTCTTTATCTTGTAAGTGGTTTTAAATATAGCTTCTACGAAATTTCAGATGTGAGTATTATAACAAGTGTTTTAACAATTTTAATCATTTTGATATTCTGTATTTTTCTAATAGTATATATTTTTATTAAAGGATATAATCTAAGAAGTTAAGTCGACCCTTTTTAATTTTATTTCAAATCACATTAATTTGAACTTTTCAATTTATCTGGAAAAAAAATCAGTTTTTTTTCTTTTCTGAAACTTTAAGTCCTAATTCTTTAATTTTATTTATTATTACTTTGGCTTGATTTTCATTTCTGGTTTCCAAAGTAATATTCAATCTAGCAGATCTAACAGATAAATCTAAAGTAAATCTGCTGTGCTCTATTTCTAATATATTTATTTTTTCTCGATTACAAATGTTTGAAATTTTATTTAATTGACCTGGTTTGTCTTCCATATCAATTGCTAAAGTTAATATTTTCTTTTTTCTCACAAGTTCCCTCATTAATAAAGATGACAAAACTCGCGAGTCTAGATTACCTCCACATGCTATTATTCCTATATTTTTAGCATTTTTATTGATTTCTCCATCCAATATAGCAGCTAAACCAATAGCTCCAGCTCCTTCAACCAGTGTTTTATCTTTTAATAAAAATATAGATATAGCTTCTTCAATTTTATTTTCCTTAACCAGCAAGCATTTATCTACTAAATTTTTTAATATTTTTTTATTTACAGTTCCTATTTTTTTAACTGCTATGCCTTCCGCAATACTGCCTACTCCAAAGCTATTTTTTTTATTGTAAAAAAAATTATAAAAAGATGGAAAGTTTTCCGATTGAACAGCTATAATTTTAATTTTTTTATTTAAATGTTTTGCTACTATAGAACAACCAGACAATAGACCCCCTCCGCCTACTGGTATGACTAATGTATCTAATTGTGGAAACTCTTTTAACATTTCTAGCATTAAAGTTCCCTGTCCATATATAATACTTTTGTCATCAAAAGGATGTATTTTATGGTAACCATATTTTTTTACCAAATTGTCAACATGTCTTTCTGACTCTGATACACTATCACCAAAAATTTCAACTTGTGCTCCTAGCTCAATATTTCTTCGTATTTTTTCAAATGGGGTATTATTAGGCATTATAATTACAGATTTGATTTTTAAAAGTTTGCAAGCTAGAGATACTCCTTGAGCATGATTTCCAGCTGACATAGCAATAACACCTTTTCTTCTTTGATGAGCGCTTAGACTTAATATTTTATTTAAAGCACCTCTATATTTAAAAGATCCTGTATGTTGAAAGTTTTCATATTTTACAAAAATATTTTTATTTGCTATATCAGACAACGCATGGGAGAACTTAGTAGGTGTTTTTACTAAATACTTTCCTATATTTTGATTAGCCTTTATAATTTTATTAAACATATTTTTATTATATGCTTTTATCATGTCACTAAAAATAATAAAGTATTTAAATTTTTTTCCACAAATTAGTAAAAGTATTAAAGGAAGTATAACCTCTGTTGTAATAGGCAACGTATTCATATCAGATTTTACTAAAATAAAAAAAAATGTGATTATTAGAGGTGATGGTAAAGGAATATACATAGGTAAAAACTGTATATTTAACAATAGAGTTACAGTTCATGTGGCAGCTAGACTTCAGGGAACGTCCATAGGAAATAACTGTTTTATAGATGAATATTCAGTTGTTCATGCATGTAAACTTAAAGACGATGTTATAGTTGGGAGCAACTCAGTTATTATGGATGGATCTGTAATTGGAAATAATGTTATTATTCAAAAAAACTCATTAGTTCCGCCAAGAAAAAAATTTCCTAGTTATCATTTAATTGGAGGATCTCCAGCTAAAGTTTTAAGCAAAATTAGTTGTAGAGAGTTTTTAAAATATAAAGGTAGTTTTATAAAAAAAAAATCTTCTTCTTTTGTGAATAGTTTTAATTATAGAAATTATATTTGCAAAAATAATTTTAATGAAAATTACAAGAAAAAAAATATAAAAAGCTTTATAGCTAGTGATGTAAAAGTATCTCAAAAGTTAACAATGGGTATAAACTCAAGTATATGGTATTCAGTGATTATATTAAGCAGTAAAAAAAAAGGAGAAGTGATATTAGGAAAAGGTTCTAATATTCAAGACAACTCTATTTTTGATACTTTAGGAAATTTGATAAAAATTGGAGATAGAGTAACAATAGGACATAATGTAATTATAAAAGGCAGATCAATAATTCATGATGATGCTGTAATAGGAATGGGCTCTCTTTTGGAAAAAGATTGTATTGTAGGTAATAATTCATTTGTTGGCGCAAACTCAGTTGTAAGATCTGGAACAGTAATTCCAGATGATACTATATATGCAGGAAATCCAGCAGTTTTTTTTAGAAAAGTTACTGAAAAAGAAAAAGTATTTTTTAAAAAAGGTCAAAAAATTTATGAAGAGCTTACAAAGGATTATAATTCTATTCTTGCATAAAATTTAGAGCTTCTTTTTAATGAAGTTTTAAAAATAATCTATTTTAAAAATTATATTGATCTCCTGGGGTGTTCCACCAAGGTTGATCAGAAAATGACCTCAAGTCAATTTCATTAGTCCAGGTTGATCTATGTTGCTGTGACAAGTAATAATAACATTCAGCTATTTTTTCTGGCAGAATTAAACCATCTTTTTCTAATCCCTTTTCTTTTCTTAACTTATCATAATTTTCCTTACCTAACATTTTACCTAAAGTATCTGGTGCGTCTACTGCTCCATCTATTAGAGCATGAATAATGTGAATGCCAAGCATAGAAAATTCGTCACTGAGTGTTTGACAAAGCATTCTTCTTCCAGCCATTGATGCAGCATGAGAATGTTGTCCCCTATTACCTCTTACTGCTGCTGTTGAAGAAGTTACTATAAGTGTTCCCTTCTGTTTTTTTACCATGTAAGGAAACAGACTCTTTGCAAGCCTAAAGAGTCCAAATGTTGCCACTTTCCACCCTAGTTCAAATACTTTATTAGATACATCATTTAATCTTCTATTTCCAATTTGAGATCCGAGGTTATATACTACCACCTCTATATTTCCTACATTATTTTGTATATGTTCGATAAGATCCTCAACTACATCATCTTCAGCAATATTCAATAATTTTCCTTCCGCTGACCCTCCATTGCTAACAATATCATTTATTATTTTATCCAGTCCTGCCTGATCAGTTCTTCTTGTAAGAAAGCAATGATAACCGTTTTGGGAAAAAACTCTAGCGCAGTTTCCACCAATACCCGCACCGGCGCCTACTATAAGACAGGTTTTTTTCATAACTTATGTTAGCATAAGGCTTGAAAATTTGGTAGTATAACTTATTTATAATTATTATTTTTATGAATTGCATCTCTAAAAACATTATAAAGATTGTAGGGAAAAAAAACTACATAACGGCTGATAATGCAATGGCTCCGTTTAAAAATGGATGGCGAACACAGTCTGGAGACTGTAAAGCAGTAATTACTCCAAAAACATTATTAGAATTTTGGAAGGTTTTAAAAGTTCTAGTTAAGTATAAAAAAATAATTTTAATTCAAGCCTCCAATACTAGTTTAACTGGCGGTAGTACTCCAAATGGAAGTTACGATAGAGAGTTATTTATTATAAATACATTAAAATTAGATAATATTTTTTTAATAAATAAAGCAAAACAAGTAATTGCTCTTCCTGGTTCCACACTATATTCTTTAGAAAAAAAACTCAATAAATTTAATAGAGCTCCTCATTCAGAAATAGGTTCTTCCTGCATAGGAGCTTCTATTGTAGGAGGCATTTGTAATAACTCAGGAGGAGCGTTAATAAAAAGAGGGCCAGCTTACACGGAATTATCTCTTTATGCTTCTGTAAATAAAGAAGGTAATCTGGAATTAATAAATAATCTAGGAATTGACTTAGGAAATGATCCAGAAGAAATTTTAAACTCTTTAGATAGGGGTAATTTCCCTTTAAACAAATTTGTAAAGTCTAATAAAAAGGCATCGTCAGTAGATTATAAAAATATTGTAAAGGATGTGAATGCAAATACTCCAGCAAGATTTAATGCTGATGAAAGAAGATTATATGATGCATCTGGTTGCGCTGGAAAAGTTGCAGTTTTTGCAGTTAGATTAGATACTTTCGAAAAAGAAAAAAATGAAGTAACTTATTATTTAAGCACAAATTCTGCTAAAGATCTAACAAACTTAAGAAGAAAAGTTTTACAAGAAGTTTCTGATCTTCCTATCTATGCTGAGTATTTACACAGAGATGCTTATGATGTAGCTAAAAAGTATGGAAAAGATGCATTCCTTCTGATTTACTTTTTAGGTACCTCTGCAATGCCCGTTTTTTATAAGTTAAAATCCAGAATTGAAACATTTTTTAAAAACTCAAAATTTATACCTTCTTTCTTACTTGATTATATATTACATTACATTACTTACTTTATTCCACACCCATTAGGAAGGAAATTTGATCATTTAAATAAAGAGTATGAACATCATTTAATTTTGAAATTCGATCAATCTATTTATAAAGAAATTAAAACTATTGCCTCTTCAATTTTTCAAAAAAATCCTAATGCAAATCTTTTACATTGTAGTCCGATAGAGTCAAAAAAACTTACTCTAAATAGATTTGTAATGGCTGGGGCAAATGTACGATTTGTGAGAGTAGATAAAAATACAAATAAAGATCTATTGGCCTTAGATGTTTCCTTGAGAAGAAATGATAGGCAATGGAATGAAAAACTTTCTAAAGAATTTGCCAATCTTATTTATAAACCTATGTATGTTGGACACTTTTTTTGCCATGTATTTCATAGAGAATATGCCTTACATAAAGATGCTAATTTAGAAATAGTAAAAAATAAATTACTTGCTAATTTAAAAAAAATTGGAGCAAAATACCCAGCAGAGCATAATGTAGGACATACTTATGAAGCCGAAAAGGGTTTAAAAAAATTTTATAAAAAACTTGATCCTACTAATACCTTCAATCCAGGTATTGGAAAAACTTCAAAAAAAGCAGCATTTAAACAAGGATTGTAAAATTAATTCAATAAACTTATTTTTAAATATGAAATATTTTTTTATTTATATACTATTTGGTTTTTTTCATATTAGTTCTGTATCTTCTCAACAAGCTACATTAGTAGAAGTTGATCAAGTAAGAATTGAAGCACTAAATCAAACCATACCTATAATAGGAAGCTTACGATCAAAAAAGATAACTAATATAATGGCAGCAGTTACTGGCAGAATTGATGAAGTATATGTGGAAGAAGGAGATTTTGTTAAAAAAGGAAAATTATTAGCCAAAATAGATTTCAAAAATTATCAATATTTGTTTAATATTGCTGTATCTAATGAAAATAAAGCTAACGCAAATTATGAAATTGCAAAAGTTGAAACCCTAAACAATAAACTAGATTTAGATAGAATGATAGCTTTAAAGAATAGTAGTTCATTTAGCAAAGCTAAATTTGATAATTTAAAAAATCAAAATTCTATTTTAATTAATAAAGAAGAAGTCGCACTTTCTGAAGTAAAAGTAAGCAACCAACAAAAAAAAATAGCAGGTCTGAATTTAGATAAATCCCAAGCTAGAGCTTTATATGATGGAATAATAGAAGAAAAATCAGTTGAAATAGGAGAATTTGTGTCATCAGGAACTAAAATGTTTCAACTAATAAGTAATAGAAACCTTGAAGTAATAGCAGAAGTGCCTTCTTTCAGAACATTTAACTTATTACTAGGAGATAAAGTAAATTTTTCTACTACCGATGGACTTAAACTTACTGGAACAATAAGAGCAATTGGTAAAAGAGAAAATTTAAAAACAAGAACAGTGAAGTTATTTTTAGATTTTGATAATAATGCAAATAAATTGAAAAGAAATTTAGTTATAGATGAGAACGTAAACATCGAGTTGCCAATGTCTAATGATAAAAGCTCTCTTACTATTCATAAGGATGCAATTTTAAAAAGAGAAGGAATGTCCTTAGCTTATATAGTTAAGAATGAAATAGTAGAAATTAGGCCTTTAAAATTAGGTGAGGCTGTAGGTAATAGATTTATTGTAATAAGTGGAGTCAAAGAAAAAGAATTTGCTGTAACAAAAGGTAATGAAAGGCTTAGACCAGGTCAAAAAGTAAGTATTAAATAAATTGGAAAAATATTAGTGAATATAATAAAAGCATCTTTAGAAAGGCCCATAGCAATAGTTTCAGTTATAATTATGACTATTATTCTAGGTATTGTTGCTTTGGATAGGATTCCTATTCAAATTGCTCCCGACGTTAATAAACCCGTAATTAGTGTAACAACTTACTGGTTCGGGGCATCTCCATATGAGATGGAGAGAGAAATTGTAAATAGACAGGAAGAGGCATTACAAGGATTAGAAGGCTTAAAAAAAGTAACGGCTAACACGAGAGAAGGAAGATCAAAGGTAGAACTAGAGTTTAATCTGACTATGGACATGGACAGAGCACTAATGCTAGTTTCTAATAGATTAAACCAAATTGATGATTATCCGGATGATGCGGGTGAGCCTACTCTCGATACTTCAGGATTAGATGACAATGCAATAGCATGGTTTATAATTACTAAAACTGAAGGAAACGAAAGAAATATCGCCGCTTACGGTGATATAGTTGAAGATATTGTACAAGATAGAATTGAAAGGGTTCCAGGTGTAGCAAGAACTAATGCTTATGGAACTAGTGAAACAGAATTAAGAGTTACAATTAATCCTGAAAAAATGGCTTACTTTGGACTAACTGTTCCTAAAGTCATAAATATAATTAGAGAAGCAAATAGCTCAATTTCTGCTGGTGACGTAAAGGAAGGAAAAAGAGAATATATAGTCAGGGCAGAAGGAGAAATTCAGTCTGAAAAACAAGTAAAAGAAATAGTTTTAATTAGCGAAGAAGATTTAAATGGGAGATTTGGAAGAGTGACAGTAGATGATATTGCAAATGTTGAGTTCACTTTTAAAGAACCTAGAGCTGCAATACGCTATCTTGGCAAACAGTCAATTGCTATTAATGCAGTTAGACAAACTGGAGCAAACGTAATAGATGTTATGAACGGAATAAAATTGACATTAAAAGATTTAAATAATGATATCTTACCTGAGCTAGGTTTGCAAATAGAACAAGTTTATGACGAAACAATTTATATTGACTCTGCTGTTAATTTAGTTCAGCAAAATATTTGGATGGGAGGAATTCTAGCCATTATAATTTTATTAATTTTTCTAAGATCTTGGCAATCCACTATAGTAATTGCTGTTTCTATTCCTATTTCAGTTGTTGCAGCCTTTGTGGCAATGTCTCTGCTAGGCAAAACTATAAACGTTATATCATTGGCGGGAATTGCCTTTTCTGTAGGCATGGTAGTAGATGCGGCGATCGTAGTTCTTGAAAATATTTTCAGATTAAAAGAAAAAGGAGAACAAGTTAAGGTTGCATCCTTCAAAGGTACAAGTCAAGTGTGGCAAGCAGTAATGGTTTCAGCATTAACAACAGTTTTAGTTTTTGTACCAATTCTCGTAATGGAGTTAGAAGCAGGACAACTTCTTCAAGATATTGCTGTAGCAATATCTGTAGCGGTGTTAATGAGTTTGTTAGTATCAATAACAATATTACCAGCTCTTACAAATTGGATTTTATCAAAAAAAAGTAATAAAAAGTTTGAAATTTCAATTTTAGATAATATCGGAAAATTTGTATCAGAAAAAATTTTAGCGTATGTGAGTTTTATACTAAAATCAAAAAAATATTCGCTTACTCTTGTTGGATTTTTAATGTTTACAACAATAGGTGTTTCATATTTGCTTTTACCTAAATTAGAATATTTGCCTGAGGGTAATAGAAATCTTATTTTTGGAGTAATGTTACCTCCTCCGGGATACAATTTAGACACTTTAACAGAAATTGCTGAGTCGGTTGAAGATAAAGTAAAACATCTTTGGGCATCAGAAACAGGAATGCTCTCAGAAAAAGATCAACCTCCAAAAATCCAAAACTTTTTCTTTGTAGCGATAGCGGGAGGTAGAACATTATTTGGAGCCAGTGCAGTTGATGAAAGTAGAGTTAAAGAATTAATTCCGGTTATGACAAAATCATTATATGGTGAACCAGCAACCTATGGTTTTTTTTCCCAACCAGGGCTTTTTGTTAGAGGTTATGGTGGAGGAAGATCTATTGATTTTGATATTATTGGTTCTGATTTAAATACAATTACTGCTACTGCGCAAAAAGCAGCTGGATTAATTATGAAAGAATTTCCTAGATCTAAGGGAAATCAAATGCGTCCTAAGCCAGGATTAATATTAGGAGCACCTGAAATACAACTTATCCCTAACAGAATAAAATTAGCAGACAACAATGTAACAGCAGCAGAATTATCAGCTGGTATTGACGCCTTTAACTCTGGCATAAGAATTGATGAAATAATAGTAAATTCTAAAAGAATGGATTTAACATTAATGGGTGTTGAAAACTCTATAAATTTCACACAAGGAATTGAAAATATTCCCATAGTTACGACTAATGGAAAAGTTATTCCTGTTTCCTCATTGTCAGATATTGTTTATACAACCGGTCCTACTGAAATTAGACATATTGAAGGAGAAAGAGCAATAACATTACAAATTAAACCAGCTGACAATATTCCTTTAGAAGAGGCCATAGATAAGGTAAAGAGTAAAGTATTAAAGCCTTTGTTAAATTCTAATTTGCCTCCTGATATAAAGCTTGATCTTTCTGGCACAGCAGATGAATTAACAGTTACGTGGAAAGCAATGGCCGTAAATTTATTGGTATCAATAGCAATTGTATATTTACTGATGACAATATTATTTGAAAGTTTTAAATATCCTTTTATTATAATGCTTTCTGTGCCTCCTGCGGCTGCTGGAGGAGTTATTGGACTATCTCTTTTAAATTTAACTACTTTTCAACCTTTAGACATGCTAACAATTTTAGGGTTTGTGATTTTGAGCGGTATAGTTGTGAATAATGCTATCTTATTGGTCCACAGAACCTTGCAAACAATCAAAAATAATAATTTAGATACTAATAATGCTATTTTAGATGCTACCAATAGTAGAATAAGACCTATTTTTATGTCAACTTTAACAAGTATTTTCGGAATGTTACCTCTAGTTATCTTTCCTGGTGCAGGCTCAGAGCTTTACAAAGGATTAGGTTCTGTAATACTCGGGGGGTTAAGTTTATCAGCAATTCTAACGTTATTAATTGTGCCACCGATGCTTAAACTATTTTTATCTAAGGGCTAGATAATTTTATATTAATTCACAAATTAAAAATTTTATTTATAATTACAATATGCGAAAATATCAAATAATTCTTAACATATTTAGCGATATCTTTCTTAAATTAAGCTTTGGATTAATTTTCTTTAACTATGGATATGGTAAATTGACTAATTTATTATCTGGAAATTCTGATGCATTAATAAGTATGGTTGCATCAATACCATTATTTGGAGAATTACCAATTTTTTTTTCTTGGAGCTTAGCCTTAGGAGAAATAGGAGTATTAATTGCTTTAATATACGGTCTTTTTAATTTTTTACCATTTTCTAACATTGTTACTAAAATTACAGGAATAGTTGCATTAATTATTTCCTTAGTAATTGTTTACCAACACTTATTTTCATGGGGCGATAATATTTTTGTTTACGGTCCTTTCAATTTTTTAAACGCGACAGAAGGAAAAAAGTCTATTTTTGGTCAATTTTTATTTATACCTATTTCATGTTACATAGTTTTTAGCTCTAGACCAAGTTTTAACATTATTAATGACACTAAGTAGTTATTTCAAGTTTTCTTATCTATAATTTGAAAATTTCATCTTTGTTATTATAATAATAAGTATGAAAAACGAAATTTTTTTTAATAAGACTACTAAAAGAAAGTTTTTGAAAATACTAGGCGTATCTCTGATAGCACCTGTAGGGTTTGCATTTTTTAATATCCATAAGAATAATAATAAAAAATCATACTGGAGGGGAAGTGTTTTAGGAGTACCTTCAAAAGTTGAACTTCATTCAAGTAATACGGACCTAAACCATTATTTAGTCGAAGAAATTGAAAGCTTGGTAAAAAAGTATGAAAATACTTTTAATATTCAAAATAACCAATCTGAAATTAGTATGTTAAATAAATATAAGTATTTAAAAAATCCATCTACAGAAATAATAGATGTAATCAATAAAGCGAAACTAATTTCTACCCATACAAATGGTTTATTTGATATTACTGTTCAACCTCTTTGGAAGTTATACTACGAACATTTTATTATTGATAATAAAATAACACCTCCAAACTCAAAAAAAATAAAAGACGTATTAGAACTAGTTAATTGGAGAAATGTTGTTATAGAAAAAAATGAAATAGTATTAAAAAATAATTCTTCTATAACTCTTAATGGCATAGCACAAGGCTGGATAACAGATCAAATAAAAATGTTACTCTCTAAAAATGGCTATAATAATACATTAGTAGACTTTGGAGAAAACTATGCATCAGGACTTTTTGAAAAGAAAAGACCCTGGAATATTTTAGTAAAAGGACAAAATGCTTCACAAGTTGTTAGCCTCACTAACAAGGCTATAGCAACTTCTGCTGGATACGGAACAAGTTTTGAAAGTAGCATACAACATCATCACATCTTTAATACTAAAAACGGAAAAAGCTCAAACAATTATAAGTCAGTTAGTATAATTTCTGACAGAGCTTGGATGGCAGACTCTGTTTCTACTGCCTCTCTGTCAATGACAAAAAATCAAATAGAAAACATTTGTAAGAGACTTAATTTAAAAGCTTTAGTTCAAAAAAACTCAACTTTTGAAGAAATTTCTTAATTTTTCTCTTATGCAATTTTTTGCTTTGACTTAAGCACTAAGGGTGGACACCTTTTATTGTCATTATACATAACTTGACAATCTAGACACCCTAGACACTCTGACATAATAATCTTTCCTGATGATCTTATAGCTCCTGTAGGACATACTTTATTACAGGCTAAACATGGATTTCCACACTCCTGCCTTCTTTTTAAAAATTCAAATATTCTTAATTTTCCTAATACTGATAGTCCTGCACCTAGTGGACATAAATATCTACAAAAGAACCTTTCTACTACTAAACAAATAATTAATAAAAAACTAGCCCATAAAACTGCAGTAAAAGGGGCAATAAATCTAAGTGTGATAGCAGTTTTGAAAGGTTCAATACTATAAAAATTATTGATTATATTTAATTCAAGAACTCCAAAAATTAAAATAATAGATAGTAGTATATACTTTATATATCTAAAATAGTAATCAAATTGTTCTTTTATTTTATATTGTTTAATTCCTAAATTTTTTGCACACGTAGAAATGAGTTCTTGTAAAGCTCCAAAAGGGCAGAGCCATCCGCAAAACATTGCTCTTCCTAAAAATAATAAAGAAATGAGTGTTGTTATTCCGAATAAAAAAATAACGGGCTCTATAAAAAAGGTAATTAAACTGCCTCCGCCAGAAAAAATAGTTTTAAATAAGTTTACCAAATGTATAACACTTATTTGACCCCCATAATAAAATCCTATTATGAATGTAATCCAAATAAGAAAAGAAACTCTCAAATAAGAGAATATTTTTCTTTTTTTACTTAGGGTTTGGGAAAATATAAAAATTAGTGAAACAAATAATATAGTAAAACAACTAATTATAATTTCTAATTTATTTTTGCTCAAAATATTTAAAAAAGTATTATAATTATCGCTAGCATTATTTTTGTAATCTTTTAAAAAATAAACTTTTGGTAGAGTATAATCTAAAGAAAAGTTTACTTCTTCTTTATTCTCATTTTCTAATTTATAAATTAATTTAAATGGTAAATGAGGGTTAAATTGATATTTAGAGCTAAAATACAATAAGCCTTGTCCATCTATATTTGGTCCCTTTTTAGCATGATTGAAAGGAAGTTCCTTAAATAAACTATTATTAAGAATTATCTCATTATTATTTTGTACAATTTTAATGTTATTTTTATTAATAATATTTGAAATTCTATTCTCAAACTTTCTCCATAACTCTCCTTCAAAAGCTAAGTAAAATACTTGATCATCTACATTTCTACCTGCTGATATATATTGATCAAACCATCTTCTCCCAAGAATATTTATGCCTATCCCAGCTGGAGACATTGCAGAAAAATATATATTTGCAAAATTACTTTTTGGATTTGAAAATCTCAGCGACCTTGGTGCTTTAATCTTGTTTTCTTCAAACTTTTCTAATACATCCTTTACTTTTATATTCAGTTTTCCTAGACTGTTATCCTTTAATAAGTCATTCCATGATTGTGGCTTGTAGATTTCCAAATCGACAAAGTTACCTAAGTCATTTTCATCTAATAAAATATTCTTTTGCCTGGCTACTTTCCTTGCACCCCTCATAATAGCATCCATAAAAAGTAGTGAAGATGTTGTTGTTCTTGATATACCATCTATTTTTGTTAAAGAGTCTGCTTCACCAGCAGTTTCCCTCATGGCAACACTATCACCTTCAATATCTGCTCCTGTTAGCTCTAACGTTAATGATATACCTGACTTTAAATCTATGTCCTTATATTGTTTTAAATAATTAATAAAATCTTGATCTGTTCTTCCTAAAATAGCAATAGGTTCTACATGCTTAAGAAGTTTCACATTTCTTAAAATACCTCTATTATCAATACCAACAGCTAAATGAAAAGGTCGTCTTGAGTAACCTAACCCTCTTGTAACATCAAAGGTTTCAAATACATATCCTATTTCTACTTTATCTTTAAATATTGGAATTGATAATGTTTTTTTATCAACATCACCATAACTTGTAGCTTCCGGAAATATGCTTTGAACTAACTCAAGATTAATAAATTTATTAATCATTAATTCGTCAATATTGTATTCTTTCGTTACTAATTCTTCTTCTCTGAGTTTTTCTTTTTTTTCAGTCTTATTTTGAAGTAAGGTAGGAGCGTTGTTAGCAAATAGACTCTTAAAAAATAAAACAGAGAAGAGAACTATTAAAGCACTTAACAAATTTATTATTATTTTAATCAAATTCGCTTACAAACTCCTGTATTATAAAAAATACAGGAGTGATTTAGTTTTTATTTAAATATGGTTAATTTAACAGGTCCAAACTCATGATTAGGTGGTGGAAGTCTTCCTGGTAATTTACTTAAAGAAACTCCATCATCATCATACCCAACTTCATATTGAACAAAGTTAAGATTCTGATATTCTTTAGGTAAATTTTCCTTCGTATCTTTATATTGTACTTTTACTTTAAATCTGAGCTGATTCATGCTCTTAGGCTTATCAGTATTCAAACAAGCAGGACCTTTGCCAGTCCATTTGTCTCCACCTTGAGTTACACACCATTCTGGTTGAGGACTTGCCTTAGATGTTTTTTTAAGTTTAAATATTACAGCTTCGCCTCCATGATTTTTACTGCTTTTATCGATTTCTAAAACAGCCCAATACTCTTTATCAACCCAAGATTCTTTAGTATTTTCTGGAATATCTCCTTGTAAATATAATAAGTAATTGGGATATAAACCTGCAAAATATAACATAGACTTATTTGCTTTAATAACATGACCATCAGCAAAAGAACTTGAAATATATAAGAATAATATAAAACTGATTATTTTTTTCATAACTTCTCCCTCTTTAATTAAAATAAAAAGCCCCGAAATAAATTTCGAGGCTTTTGAATTTGCTTATGAAAGTTTTTCTAAGCCTTTCTTGTATAACCAAATCTTTTGTTTGAAGGACCTCCACCAGCTTCTCTGAATTTTTCAGCGAGACCAGCAATTTTATCCTCAGAAAAATTTGGTAAATCTGGCATGTTTGTAGCTTCGTTCATGCTTAAACCATAAATTCTGGCTGAGTTTAGTCCAAATATAGCTTGTTTAGTTAAACTATTAGGTCCTCCTAATGAAGGTAATCCATATTTTTTCTGCATATCCTCAGGTACTTCTAATCTTCTCATGGCTTCTATTTGCCACTGTGGTGAACCATACCAAACTGTATCTGTTCCCCAAACAACGTGATCTGCTCCTAATCCTTTTACAAGAGTTCCTATAAAAGCAGCACAAAATCTTGGGTGTGCAACAGCCGAATTAGCAAAAGTGGATCCTAATTCACCATAGACGTTAGAAACTCCATGTTCTTCAGGAATTCTAGCCAAATCAGATGCCCATTTTATGTAACCACCACTTTCTTCAAATTCCTTCCAAGCTTGATCTGGTAACTCTAAGAATGGTCTTAATGCAGAGTGATAGATTACAAAATTCATTTCAGGCCAATCTTTAGCCGCTTTAGGTAAATCATCTACAGTAGCATATTTCCAGACACCTTTAAAAGAAGTCTCGTAATCAGGTGGCAGTAAACCTTTGTGTATACAAATAGTATTTATACCAGCTTTTAATGATTTTTCATAAAATGGATACATTAGCTTTTCATCATCTAATCTCCAAGGATATTTAGAAGGAGATAATGGATCACCAATAGTATATGACTTCCACGAATTTGGTTTTAATTCACTCATCGATCTTTCTGCTTCATCCATCCATCCATCTTGACCTGGAGTTATGACTGAATGTCCAAGCATTCTTGTGGTACCAGCAAAATCATTTATCATATCTCTAGCTGCAACTATCTGATCATTTCCTAATAGCCACCATGTAGGATCATCAAAAGGTGCTCCTGATAATAACGCCATTTTAGTATCACTTCTATACCATAATTCTGCTATGTAGTTTTCAAACTTATATCTGGTTAAAGATAAACCTTCCTCTTTTAGTTTTGGGTTCCAATGCTCTGCTGCAAACTCTCCTAAACCAAGAATAGCGTCATGAGGAAAATCATCTCTCAAAAAGTGAGTTTGATCATCGAAAATAAATTGTCCAGCTAATTCATTGGTTCTGGCCAAAGTAAGCTCTGGGTCTCTAGCTTCAGCTTTACTTACATTGAAAACTCCACCACCATAAATTTCATTCATGGCAAGAAATGCCGTAGCCATACCACATGAAGTTTGTAAAAATTGTCTTCTTGATAAACCTAAGTGCTTAGCATTTTCATCAGCTAGCTCCAACATCCTTTTCTCAACTTTCTTTTGCATGTCAGATTGTTTAGGTGGCAAATATTCACCATTTGATACTATTTGAGTAGGTACTGGTAAATCTAAGTTATTTTTTTCAGCACCCTCAACAAGCATTTGCTCGCGATCGCTTAACCAACTGCTCATAATTCCTCCCTAATAATAAATTAATAATATTATGAGTATACTACAGATAAAAAAAATTTAAAGTCTAAAAAATAATTGTATTAAATTAATTTTATAATACCTTTAAGTTACGGGAGAAGTTGATTATTAATTATAGAAAATATTTACTATTAAATTTTTTAATAATTGTTCTAATTCAATTATCTTTAGTAGCTTTTTCTGAAGATAAAAATAAAAACAAAGATGAAAAAAGCCTTACCCAAAAGTATATTGATAGTTTAAGAGAAGGTAAGTGGGGTATTACGGATCCACATTGGGTTAACATTACTAATGCCCAAATTTTTTTTCCTTCTGCTGATAAACTAAGCTCACTTCAAAGTGACCCTCCTTCAGTTAGTGTGTTTTCTAAAGGTGAATTAATTGGTTATCTTTTTTTAACGAAGGATATTACATCATCAAAAGGATATTCTTCTCAAACTTTTGAAATGTTAGTAGGTTTAAAGTTAGACGGAAAGATAGCAGGAGCAAAAATTTTAAACCATAAAGAACCTATAATAGGCATGTACACTCCAGACGGAGAACTCATTCTTCCTAAGTTTACAGAACAGTATAGAAATTTAGATATCAGAGTACCTACAAAGGTAAATTTATTAAGAACTGAGGGTGAAGGATCAATTGATGGTATTTCTTCTGCAACTGTAAGTGCAGTTTTATTTAATGGTGCAATTTTAAGAGCTTCTAGGATTGTTGCATTATCTCGAGGAATAAGACTAAATGATAATCCAGTAGTAGATATAATAAATTATAAAGAAACTTCATTCTCTAAGTTACTAACTGACGGCTCAATAAGCAGATTAACCCTTACCATGGAGGAATTAAAAACTGATGGAGTTTCAAAACCGAAAGTCTCAAATCGGTCGGGAGTGGCAGATATATATAGATATAAATCATTGTTTGCTGGGAATACCCCTGTTGCAGCAAAACAAAAAGAAGTTAAAAAAGGCTACAAAGATACAGATAGAGACCTTGCACTTGATCTCTATTTAGCACCAGTAGTTACTCCAACAATTGGAAGGAATTTATTAGGAGATAAATGGTATGATATTTTCATTGCAGGAAGAGACCCCAATGAAACAACAATAGTTATAGCGGCTTTAGGAAGATATCCTCTTGATGGAGAACCAAATATTGCTACAGGATACTTCAAAAGATTAGCAGTTATACAAGACGAAAATTATATTCAACTATCAAAAGATAATTTTAGAAATTTAGGATTTTTACATGGAGAAGATAAGCCTTTTTTCGCTGAAGTGGGAATTTATAGAATTCCAGCAGAAAAAAATTTAAATCCTGTAAAACCATGGATGCTTGAAGTTTTAATTGAAAGTGAAGAAATAAGGGAGAGCAAAAAGTACACCTTAAACTATGCTTTGGATAGTAAATATATTATACAACCTGATGGAATATCAAAGCTAGCTGATAAAGATGAACCAATTTGGCATGCAGCATGGGAAAGTCAAAAAAATAATATATTTATATTACTAGTAACCTTAGTAGTATTAACAGTAGCTCTAACTAAGATAGAAATGCTATCAAAATTTGATAGTAGAAGAAAAGTTTTTAGAAATTTATTCCTTGCATGGATATTAGTATGGCTGGGATGGATTGCAGGAGGGCAAATTACTATTCTTAGTATATTGATGTGGGTTACCGCTCCAATAACTAATCCATCTTGGAATGTTTTACTTTCTGACCCACTTCTTACCTTACTCATGGTATATGTGGTTGTATCATTTATATTTTGGGGAAGAGGCTTATTTTGTGGTTGGCTTTGTCCCTTTGGCGCTTTACAAGAATTATTAGGCAAAGCAGCACAATACCTAAAAATACCTCAAATAAAGATACCTGAAAGTATTAACAGAAAATCCTTAAATATTAAATACATAATACTGATTTTGTTAGTTTTTATTAGCTTCTATTCTGCTGAGCTATTAAATATAGGTTCAGAAATTGAGCCCTTTAAAACTTCGATATCTATGAAGTTTCAAAGAGAGTGGTATTTTGTAGTATATGCAACCTTACTTCTAAGTTTAAGTTTATTTATAGAAAGATTCTTTTGTAGATTTTTATGCCCCTTAGGTGCTTTTATGGTCATAGGAGGTAAATTAAGCGTGAATAACCCTTTAAAAAGAAGAAATGAGTGTGGTAATCCATGTAAACTATGTTCTAAGGCTTGTCCCATAGATGCTATAGATATAAAAGGTCATATAAATATGAATGAGTGTTTTTATTGTTTAGATTGTCAATCGCTATACTATGATAATAATAAATGTCCTCCTCTTGTAATAGAAAGAAAGAAGTCTAATTCTATTTATATAAAAAATAATAATTTAAAAACTAAGCCCGCTTAAATGCTAACTTGTGCCTTGATAGTTTGGATTTTGCAGCCTCTAGATTGGAATAAAGAGTCAGTAAGGGAAACCTTCTTAACTGAAAGTGAATGTAGAAAAAATTTAGAAATTACAACACATAATTGTATTAAGATTGATAAAAGAACTTATTTAACATATAAGGAATGGAAACTGGATAATTGTAGTTTAAGCGAACATATTTGGTCTGGTGTTGATTAATATTATTTTTATATTATTATAAATGAGAATGTGAGGAATTATGACAGATGAAAATCTTAAAAGCCAAATTATAGATCTTTATGAAAAACTAGAACGAGACAAAGACCTTTACAGGGAATTTTTAGAAGATGAAGATAAGTTCTTAGAAGCTAGAGGGTTTGTACCTTCGGAAGTTAAAAAAATGGTACACAACATAGTGGACACTAGAAAAAATATTCTTAAAGATGTTTTAGAAGAGCAGTCAGCTAAATTAGAAAAAAAATAGTTTCTTCATAAATATATTATTTATTTATTACTAACTTTGTTATTCCTTAGTTCAAATACTCTTAGCAATTTAACTTAAAGACTTTTATTTTTAACTAAAAAGGCTGTTAGAAAGCTAAAAAATAGAATAAAAATGTTAATAAGCAGTAAAGTTACATATTTATGGCTTAGTTCAAATAGACTACTAAAAGAATTGTTTATACCTTGAGATTCTAAATAATAAACTATTGAACCTAACATACTAAGCAAAAAGGATATAAAGTAACTAATCCTGCTTACAGATATATTAAAAATAACTTTTAAAATAAACGTAGTTGTCATGAAAGTTGCTGCTGTACCGCTAATTGCTACTGCGGTAAATAAATCTTTAGTATTAAATATTATAAAAAGGAGGCCTAAAATTGAAAATAAGAACATAACAAGTCTTCCATTAAAAATATTTTTTTTCAATAAATTTAAATCTGATACTATAAGTTTGGAAGCGCTTGATAAAGTAGAATCAAGAGTAGAAATTGCAGAAATTAATAAAAGTAAAAAAACTATAAAAGATATATTTTTTCCCAAATTGATACCAATTGCATTAAAAAAAGAAATATTTGATATCGAAGCTTCTGATAGAAAAATCCCTAACAAAGAAAAAGAAAATATACACGCAGAACTTAATAGAAATGCATAAAAAAAACCTTGTTTAGTTTTTTTATAACTACAAAAAAATCCTCTATCGGTCATTACTGGATCATGTAAAGGGTAACTCCATATTTGCAAGAAGGCTACAGCTATAAGTGCATATCCTGGATTAGAGGTATTATTAATATTATTTATAAGTGTATTTATTTCTATTTTTAAATCAGAAAAATAAATATTACTTATTAATAAAAACATTAAGATTAGAAAAATTATCATTTGAAAGAAATCAGTTTTAATTGAGTTTCTAAAACCACCTATAAAAGAATAAGATAAGGAAATGAGCATAATTAAAATAATGGAAAAGTTATATTCCATGCTACCTTCATTTCCAAAAATTAGTCCAACAACTATAAGATTTGCAAAGATTTCACTTATTAGTCTTATCACTAATAAAAAAGAAACGGTAAACTTTCCAAGATAGCCATATTCATTTTCAAATAGCTTTAAGGTTGAGTTGACTTTAAACTTTTTTCTTACTTTTAAAACAAAGAGTCCACCTGTAAGGAAGGAAAAATAATAAGTTGTATAAGCTATAGCTCCAGGAAGCCCATAATAATAAGCTAATATTGCAGCAGTTAGTAATGACCTTGAAAATATCCACGTAGTAACTAAAGAAAATGTTAAAACTAACAAACTAGGCTCTTTTCCATTCTCCATATAACCTAGAAAAAAACCAGAATTATTTGTCCTTCTTGAAATAAATAAAAATGAGAAAATTCCAAAAATAAGAGTAAAAGTTAACATGAAGATCATTTAAGAAACTATATAATTTTTTTTAATTTAATTTTTTTTATCATACTCAATGAAACTTTTATATCTTGCTAACAATCTATTTGCTTTCTCAAATGCTGGTAATTCTAAATAATGTCCCTTATATAAAATTTGAGACTTATTTTTATCAAGAGCTTTTTTAAACCGAGTAATTATATTAATTGATCTGGAGACCTCTAATTTAGTAGGTGTTAAAATTGTATTAATTATTTTGCAATGAGAGGCCTTAACAGTACTCTTAGCTAAAATACCTAGTCTTTTAATATGAATTAGTTCTTTTTTTAGATCATTTACACTACCCCAAGTATTCGGCATATCAATAGTAAGTTTTCCATAAGCTTTACAAGCTAAATGAAACCTCTTTCTTATAAAATCTAGCATTTCATTTTTTTTAACATCTAATAAATCTAGGGATAATGCCATATCCTCAGAAGCAACTAAAGCACCGTTAATATTTCTAGAATTTAATATATCTTTTAAGTTTTCCATACCTAAAGAAGACTCTATATTTGGAAAAAACTCTATAGTATTTTTTTTTATATTTTTTTTTAGCTCATATTTTTTTTTTTCTTTAACAAAAGTTTCTACTTGTTTTTTTTTTTCCACTTTTGGTAACAGAATAATATCTAAGTCTTTACAAATAGCTGCTTGTAAATCTTTTAAACCATCTTTAGATTCTAATGGATTAATTCTTACTCCAGCAACCTTTCCTAATTTTTTCCAAGCTTTTAAAATCTCTGGAAGCATTTTTCTACCTTTAGGTCTATTCTTAGGTAAGCAAAAGTCTTCAAACTCTAAAATGCACACATCAGCTTCACTTTCAAAAGATGCGTGTATATCATCTTCGTTTGTAGCGCCCACAAATAACCATGATCTTCTTAAATGTAAGGGCCTGATCATTTATCAATAAATTTACTTTTTATTTTATATCCAAAGCTTCTTATATCATTTAAAAGCAGTTCTGGCTCCTCCATAGCGGCAAAGTGACCGCCTGAATTAAATTTAGTCCATTGTATGACATTATACAACCTTTCAACATATGACTTTGGGGGCCAAGATAAAAACTCTGCTGGAAAAAGTGCGCACGCTGTAGGTGTTGAAATCTTATCTTGAATATTCATAATTCTTCCGCCCTCTTCTCTTCTTCCATAATAAATCCAAGATGCTGTATTAAACGAGTTAGTTACAATATATATCATAATATTAGTTATTAAATCTTCTTTGGAATAAATATCTAGGACTGTTTTTTTTTTTAAATCAGACCAACTATGAAATTTTTCTAATATCCATGCGGCTACACCTACTGGGTTATCATTCATTGCAAATGCTAGAGTTTGTGGCTTAGTAGCTTGCAAAGATCTATAACCTTCTTCCATAATTTGTTCTTTTTTAAACTTTTTTTGCCATATCCTTTCTTCCTCTGTTTGAGGCCCATTTTTATCTCTCATAATCATAATATTAAGGTGAATAGCCTTACAAAATTCTTGATGATCATATCCTAACCATGAGGATATTGCCCCTCCCCAATCACCTCCTTGCGCCATATAATTTTTATAATTAAGGACTTTGGTCATTAATTTGTTATAGTAAGAGGCAATTTTTCTTGGTCCAAATGGTCTTTCAGAAGCTTTAGAAAATGCAAATCCTGGTATCGAAGGCACTATCAAATCAAAACAAATCTCATCATTTAATCCAAATTTCTTTGGGTTCGTAAGAGGTTCCATAATATTTTTAAATTCTAAAAATGAACCTGGCCAGCCATGGCTTATTAAAAGTGGAATAGAATTTGTATTCTTACCTTTTTCATAAATAAAATGTATCTTTAGATCATCTACTTCAGCGATATAATGATTCAAATTATTTAAATCTGCTTCTACATTTTTCCATTTATACTTTAAAACCCAATAATCACATAGATCTTTTAAAATATATTTATTTACACCTAAGTCCCAATTATTAATATTTGGTAAATTATCCCAATTAAATTTTAAAATTGAGTCATTAATATCGTTTATAATTTTTTCATCTATATTAATTTGAAATTTTTTCATAACGTAATTAAAAACTATCTTTCACAAATATATATTAGATTGTAGCATTATCAATGCTGTTTTTAATTATTCAAATCATCAATTAATTTCTTTAGACTACTAATTTTTTTATTTATTTCATCAAGCTTTCTATTTATAGTGGTAACTTTATTATTAGTTAAGTTTTTTGCTATTGTAGTTTTTTTCAACTTACTTATTTTTGATTTTTTTCTTTGAACTACTTCAAAAACTTTTACCTCTCTTCTTATGCCTTTCATCTTTATTGCTTCTAGTTCTTTTACTTCAATCATATCCATAGCATGCGCGTAAGTTTCATAACTCATTAATATTTTATTTGCATCTCCAGCTGACTCAAGTCTTGCAGCAACATTCACCTCTCCTCCTATAATAGTATATGTGAGACGCTGACTACTTCCAAAATTGCCTACGTTACAATAACCTGTATTGATGCCTATTCTTATTTCAAAAGGTTCATAAAATCCTGAAGCCTTCCATTTTTTTCGTAAATCTTTCATTCTTTCTTGCATTTTAAGAGACATCTCTACACATGCCCTTGCATCTTCTCTTTCTCCTTTTGAAATAGGGTCTCCAAAAAATAACATCACTGCATCTCCTATATATTTATCAATAGTGGCTCCATGATTAAGAGCTATTTTTGTCATCTCAGAAAAGTATTCATTTAAATAGTTAGTCAAATCTTCAGGTTGTAATACTTCTGAGATAGACGTGAAGTTTTTAATATCACTAAAAAAGATGGTACATTTCTTTCTTCTGGTCTTAATTTCTGTATCATATTCGCCTTTAAATAATCCCTTTTGTATCTGAGGAGGAATATACTTTCCAATTTTTTCAGATAATAAACTGAGCTTCTTTGATTGCTCTACTGCAATTTTTCTTTGCTTTTCTGATCCATTAATTACTGATTTTAAAAAATCATCTTTAGCATTAGCTCTTATACTATTATGAATTTCTGCAAGTTTTTCTTTTCTTTTTCTGAAAGTAAACTCACATTTAAAAACATTTGTCGTAAGGCCTTCTCTATATTCATTTTGTTCCTCAAGATTGGACACTTTAACTTGCCACTCGTCACCAATCCATCTTACAATTTGATTATAAATTGATCCTCTATTAAATTCATGATGCCCTCTGTAGACAGCATTAGTAAGTTTATAGATTATGGTATCAGTTTCAACAATTTTAAATTCTCCTTTAGCTTGATCTTTTTTTGCAATTATTGTATTAGTTGACCCTTTAGATCCCATGTGAAGTTTGCGTAAAAGTTCAAAGAGCCTGTTTCTTATTTTTCTATGATCTGATATGCTTCTTTGTTTTTTTTTAAAACCGTATGTCTTAAAGTTTTTAAAAGTAAATTGATTTTTAAAATTCACATGTGGAAGAAAAAAAAAGTTTTCTTCAACTCCAGCAAAATTAAATTGTTCTAATCCTAAATAATAGAGTGCTTTTTCTCCAAACCTTTCTACTATCTTTTGATGAATTTTTCCTCTTATAACTCTTGGGTACCATTTTTCTGGATCGATTTCTTGAATATTTACTTCGTTCCTAATATTTTTTCCCACTTCACCTAACAACAACAATTGATTTATCGATGAAATTACAATATTTCCCTTTATTGTTGTGGTATCATCTCTAACGTAATTTTTCATTATTTAAATCAGTTATTAATTTTTTAAGAAACCTGAATTGTTTGTCTATTTCTTTAATTTTGTTATTTAAATGAATTATTTTTTTATTATCTTTTAAGCTATCTTGCTTATATATTTCTGGAAATTCAATTTCAGAGGTTTTTCTCCCAATTACTTCAAAAATTTTAACTTTTCTACTGACACCTTTCATTTTTATTGATTTTAATTCCTTAACTTCTACTAAATCTTTTACGTGCGAATAGGTTTCAAAACTCATTAATATTTTACCAGCGTCTCCCGCTGTTTCTAATCTTGCTGCTATATTTACTTCTGCTCCAATAATAGTATAAGTAAGTCTTTGATCACTTCCAAAGTTTCCAACATTGCAGTATCCTGTATTAATTCCTATTCTTATTTGGAAAGGATTTAAAAAGCCAGAATTCTTCCATTTATTTTTAAGGTATTCCATCCTTTCTTGCATTTTTAGAGACATCTCTACGCAAGCTCTAGCATCTTCTCTCTCTCCCTTTGAAGCTGGATCACCAAAAAACAACATTACAGCGTCACCTATATATTTATCTATAGTAGCCCCATGGTCCAGAGCAATTTTTGTCATTTCCGAAAAATATTCATTTAAATACTGAGTTAAATCTTCTGGCTGAAGCTTTTCCGAAATAGCAGTAAAGTTTTTTATGTCACTAAAAAAAATTGTAAGTTTTTTTCTTCTAGTAGTAATTTCTGTATTAAAATCACCACGCATCATAGCTTTATGCATTTGTGGAGGTATAAACTTTCCTAGTTGTTGAGCTAATAACTCAGATTGTTTTCTAAGTTGGTTAGAGTCTTTTAAAACATTATCTATAAATTTTTGTTTTGCTAATTCTTTAATTTCTTGTTGTGCTTTATCTGGATCAAGTTTCTTCTTTTTTTTTGAAAAATAAATTATCCATGTAAATCTACAGAAGCCTCTAGAGTCTTGTTTAGACTTTGATTTTACAAATTTTATTTTTAGTGTCCATTGACTATTTAAAAATGATAACATTTCTGTGATCATTCCTCTATTAAATATTTCATTTTCAATTAAAATAGCATTGGTTAGTGTTAATTCAATTTTGTCCTTATCTAAAACTTTCATGTAAGATCCAACAACATTTTCAACTGGAGTGAAAATTGTTGCTTTAGTTAAATTACTCAATTCTTCACTAAAAACTCTGAGAAAATTATTTCTAAATTTTCTTGCTGTAGCTATATTTTTATGATTCATATTAGAAATATTATTTCTATAATATATAGCAGTTTGCGTACCTCCTTGTTCTTCTCTTATTTTTTTATAACCTTCCATCATCGTTAAACCATAAAAGTATAATGCTTCCTTTCCAAATCTGTTTCTGGTTTCAGTATGAATGGCACCTCTTATTTTGTAAGAGTATTCTTTTTTAATATCTATTTTTTTAATACCAAATTTTCTTAATATTTCTTTACCAATATCTCCAATCATTGACATCTGCGTAAGCGTGGAGGTGATTGCAGCACCAGACATTGTAGTTTCTAACTTTCCCATTACACGATTATTCTTTAACTAATTAGTAAATACTAAGCTAATAAATTATATTAGTTTAATTAAAAATAAAATATACAATTTTAAATTAAAGTAACTATAGATTATAAATATAAATTGGGTTATAAAAAAAATATGAATAATAGTATAAATTCTGTTGCAGTACTTGGCTCTGGCACGATGGGAGCCGGTATAGCTGCACTCTGCTTAGAAAAAGGCCTAAAGGTTTTACTTCTAGATGTTACAGAAGATGCAGTGATGAAAGGAAGTCAAATAATTTCTGATGAGAAAAATAAAATGTTATCTAGTAAAGATTTTATATCTAACTTAGAAACAGGTGTCTTTTCTAAAGACTTTTCAAAAATATCTGATTTTGATTGGATTTGCGAGGCTGTTATAGAAAATGTAAAAATTAAAAAAGAAATTTTTAGTAAAATAGAAGAACACAGAAAAGCCGGCTCTATCGTAAGTTCAAATACATCAGGTATTCCCCTAAGAGATATAGTTGAAGGCATGCCAAATACTATGTTAAATGATGTTTGTATCACACATTTTTTTAATCCTGTAAAAGTAATGAAATTATGTGAATTAATACCTAGCGAATAT
>JAYYAX010000028.1:0-66793 GCA_036042925.1 Pseudomonadota bacterium | reverse complement strand
CTTTACATGTTTAAAACAAATAACTTGCAAAAAAGAATGATATTTTCGTTGACCAATTATATTAAGATGATTATTTTATAAATTATGGCAGGTAGAGGTCAAGACGAAGAAGGTTATTCTGTAGAAGCTCAAGAGAATATGCAAGTTGCTCTGGAGTCTTTCAAAGAGTCTTTAATTCCGGTTGGATCAGCTGAGGCAAATAAAAATGTTTTTGCTACTATCAAAGTAATGGTTAAAGGTATAAGAAGAAGGTTGGTAGACTTGGGTAATGTTGAAGCACCAGATGGACCTTTGAATATACAGTTGATGATATTTAATAAGGAGCACATTCCTTTGATTATGGAGCAGCTAAAGGAAGATGGCTTTAAACCAAGATCAGAGTCAGGATCTCAATATGTGAAAGTTGATGTTCCCCCTCCTACGAGACTACAACTCATGGACGTAGCAGCCGATGTAGATAGGAGAACTAAGTCTTGTATCGGAGCATTAACAAAAATAAAAAGTAATACTGGTATCAGACTCACTAAAGCTCTGGAAAACGAATATATAGAACAAAGAACAGCTGGCTTGGCTAATAAAAATATTGAAAAAACTTTTATTAAACTAGAGAAAGAAGCTGTAAGAGCAGGAATGATAAAAAAAATAGAAATATTAGATAAATGGTATTCTCCAGAGTCAGATTTAGAAAAATCTTTATACAATGATTATAAAAAAAAATTAGCTAAAAAAAATATGGCAGAAGAAAAAAGTTAGTTATCTATTTCTCGTTTTAAGGAAGAGAGAAAATGTAATTCTTTCCAAATTTTTTCAGTTTTTTCATTCATATCATTCAATCTTCCTGTTATTGTTCTAATGATTGCTTTTATTATAGGATCCGCACCTTGTACTTTGTTATAGAATAAATCCTTTTCAATAATCAGCAGCCTACATTCAGTTGCTGCTTCAGCAGATACTGAGTGTTCTTTGTTGAAGAGACTACTTATTTCCCCGAACAGTTCTCCTTCATTTACTGTTCCTAAGTTATAACCAGTTTTGCTTACAATATTTACTTTACCTGTATAAACAAAATAAGCAAATTTTGGATTTTCGTTAAATTGATAAATAATTTGACCTTTACTAAAACTAACTTGTTCTAAACCAGAATTTGTTAAATTTTGAATGTTTTTATCAATTTCATTCATATATTATATTATATAATTAATTTTTAAAAAAACCACAGCTATGTTTCCTATAAAAGATGAAAATCCAACTGAAACAAAATCTTATATTACAGTAATATTAATAGTTATTAATATTTTTGTTTATTTTTATCAGTCTAGTTTAACAGGAGACGAAAATTATAATTTGATCTTACAATATGGATTTAAACCTGCCGACTTTTTTTCATTACACAGTAATGAGTACTATAATATTTCTCCTTTTCTTACAATTTGGACCAGTATGTTTATGCATGGTGGTTTTTTCCATCTTTTAGGAAATATGCTTTTTCTTTGGATTTATGGAAATAATATTGAAGACTCTATGGGACATACTAAATTTTTAGTATTTTATTTGATATGTGGTTTTGCAGCTGCTTTATTGCAAGCTATTGTGTCACCAGGTTCATCTACTCCTATGATAGGAGCTTCAGGAGCAGTCTCTGGTGTTCTTAGTGCTTACTTTCTTTTATTTCCAAAAGCAAGAGTTTTAACTCTTATTATATTGGTATTTTTTATAACTTTTATTCGTATTCCTGCTGGAATTTTAATCGGCTTTTGGTTTTTATCACAGATAACTAATGCTTATTTTACTGACCCTAACAGTCCGGGGGTAGCATGGTATGCTCATATTGGTGGTTTTCTTATGGGTTTTATACTTATTCCTTTTTTAAAGAAGAAAAAGTTTAAATTTTTTTCCGGTGCAATAAAAACTAATAATTCTAAGAAATTAAAAAAAATAAGTTTAAAATTTAGAAAGTAGTGTTTTATTCATAAAACTCTTTTATTTCAGGGATTCTTGTAAATGCTATTTTAGTTCCGGAAAATCTAACAACGTCATTAGGAAGAGCTCCAATAGTTACGCTATCTCGGCCAAAACGGGAATTAATAGAGTCCATAGCCTTAGAAACTAACTTTTTTTTCTTCTCGTCCTGCCGATTTTTACTTTTTATACCGTCTAATAGACTAAGCTGTTTTGTATCCATCGAGTAAAGATCATATAGTACAACATTAACTTGCATGATTTTAGCTATTTTATAATAACGTATCAGCCTTATCCATATATTATTAGCTTTTTCCAGAAGACTAAAACTGTCATTCAATTTTTGAAACTTTTCTATAGATTTGAATTTTTTTCCTGTAACGGTTTTAATTGATATCTTTAAACGTGTGCATAAGAAACTTTTTCTTCTTAGACGACTAGCAGCCTTTAATACCAATCTTCTCATGATTTCTCTAGATTTTTTCAGATCTCTCCAATCAGGGTGTAAGACATGACTGTGCCCTATGGTTTTAGTTTTTACATAAGTATCTTCCTCTAGATCTTTTCCTCTTAACATATACCAAAACTTTTCTCCTAAAACGTTACCCCATATTTTCCTCATATTTTTTGGAGATAACTCATATAATTTCTTTATTGATGTAATTCCTGATAATAATAACCTCACTTCCATTCTTTTTCCTATTCCGGTAAGATCTGATAGGTTTAAATGGTTTATTCTTTGTAGAATCTTATTACTATTTATTATTTTTAAACCATCAGGTTTTTGAAGGTTGCTGGCTATTTTGGCTAAAAACTTATTAGTAGATACGCCTATTGAACAACTTATATAGTCACCTACATTTTTTCTTATACCTTTTTTAATATCTATAGCCTTATTAACAATTATTTTAGGATTACATTCTTTTCCTAATAATTTGCAGGCAACCTCATCTACAGAACACACTTGTTCTATAGGAATATACTTACTAATTTCTTTTACTAACTTATGATGATAATATATATACTTTTCATGGTCTGCTTGTACACATATTAAATCAGGGCATATTGATCTAGCTTTGTATATCATAGTCCCCGTTTTTATCCCTAGTTTTTTTGCTTCATGACTGGCTGCTATTGCGCAAGTATAATCTGTAACAGAAGGAACTATAACCACAGGCTTTTTTCTCAAGATAGGTTTAACTTGTTGTTCGATTGTTGCAAAGTAGCTATTAAAGTCTAAATATAACCATTTCAAATTATTATTTTCTTTCATTTGTTCACTTTATGTTCTTTTTAAGGGGATGTCAATTTTAATTAGTTTTAAAATATAAAGTTTTGTAAAATATACTTAGGAAAAATTCTTTTTTCTTTGAAAAACTTTTTAATATTAATTTTTGAGATTAATTTTTCTTTATAATTTAAATTATCTTTGTGAATACCGTTCGCTATCAATAAGCTATCGATTCCAAAGTTGTTTGCCCCAGTGATATCAGTCTCTAATGAGTCACCAATGCATAAAATATCATTGATATTAATATCAGAACTTACAGACTTCAGATAATCAAAACAAAAATCATATGCTTCGTTAAAGGGCTTTCCATATTTGTATACTAAGCCACCGTTAGAAGAGTAGTAGTCAGCCATTAAACCAGCACAAATAAGGGATTCCCCATTTTTTCTAACTACAACTTTATCTGGATTAGCACAAACAAGAGGTAATTTTAAAGATAGTCCTAAATTTAGTTCATCCAAATATTTTTCTAATTTATCATTAAAGTCTCTAGTACCACAGACCAATAAAAATTTTGCTTCTTTAATATTTTTAGTTTCTTTAAGTGCTAGATCTTCAGTAATAGTTTTATCAAGAGATTGTCCTATGAAATAAAAAGTATCACCATATTTATTTATTTTTTCTTTATTATTTAAAAAATTTGTACGACATATTTCTCCCGAGGATATAATGGTATTGTAATAATTAGCATCTATTCCTATATTATTAAGCTTCTGTGATACTACTTTGGCTCTTCTAGGAGCATTAGATAACAAAACCACTGGCTTTCCTAAGTTAATTAGTTTTTTAAGAGTTTTAGTAGAGTTTTCATAAGGCTCTATACCATCCCATAAAACTCCCCAAACATCTACAATATATGCTTTATATTTTATTTCAATATCACTTAGGTTTTTAAGAATATTAAATTCGTCTGTCATTTTTTTTTTGACTCAATTATTTTAAATAAATCAGATAATATATTTTCGATAAGTTCGGGACCTTTAAAAACTAATCCAGAATAAATTTGAACTGCTGTAGAACCCAAAGCTAATTTTTCATATGCAGTTTCTGCATTATCAATACCTCCTAATCCTATAATTTGTAAATTATTTTTACTAAGTACTCTAATTTTTTTTAGTATAGCATTAGATTTTTTTTGCAAAGGTTTTCCTGAAATTCCGCCCTCAGGAATAAAACTAAGATTTTTTGAGAGAACACTTTTATTAATTGTAGTATTAGTTGCAATTATACCTTCTAGTTTATACTTTACTGATAGCTTTATTAAGTCTTTAAGTAAGGCTAAATCAATATCAGGAGACACTTTAATTACTAATGGTAAGAGTCTCTTAAACCTTTTTCTTAATGATAGTCTTTCCGAATTAATTTGCTTTAAAAGTTTTTCTAAATTTTTTTTTTTTTGTAAATTTCTTAATCCAGGGGTATTAGGAGATGATATATTTATGGTTACATAATCGGCAAACTCATACACTTTTTTTAAACATATCACGTAGTCATTAACTTTATTTTTAGATTTTCTATTACAACCTATATTTACTCCAATTATTGGTTCATTACCTAATGAATGATTTTTTCTAATATTTGACAATTTTTTTACTAATCGATTAATTCCATTATTTGGAAAACCTAAGCTATTTATGATTGCGTTTTCACTATGAAGTCTATGAACTCTTGGCTTTTTATTTCCTTTTTGAGCTAAGGGTGTCACTGTTCCTACTTCTATAAAACTGAAATTCAATTTCATAAGACCAGATAAAGCCTCAGCATTTTTATCAAAACCAGCAGCTAGGCCTAATGGATTTGACAATTCATAGCCAAATAAATTTATTTTTAAAGAATTATTAATACTAATTTTCTTCTTAGAAAAAGGATAAAATTTAATAATATTAAGGGCAATAAGATGCGATAATTCAGGTGGAAAAAGCTTTATTAGAAAGAATATAATATTTTTAAAAAGCATAGGTTTATTTGATTTATGATATTTTTAAGTTATAGTAAGTATCTTATAATTTAAAGTAAAAATTGGTAGACGCATTGAATACAAAAAAAAATATAAGCATTAGTATAATCATGGGAAGTCAGTCAGATTGGGAAACAATGAAAGGAGCATCCGACTTGCTTAATGTATTTAAAGTACCTCATGAAATTAAAATCATATCCGCTCATAGAACTCCAGATAGAATGTATTCTTTTGCAAAATCAGCGGAAAAAAAAAATATTAAAATCATTATAGCAGGTGCTGGAGGTGCTGCTCATTTACCAGGAATGATTGCCTCATTAAGTAATTTACCAGTTTTGGGTGTTCCTGTAGAAAGTAAATTTTTGAGTGGACTGGATAGCCTATTATCAATAGTACAAATGCCTTACGGAGTTCCCACGGCAACCTTCGCAGTGGGAAAATCAGGCGCAAAAAATGCAGCATTATTTGCCATAGGTATATTATCTATTAATAACAAAGGTTTATACAAAAAGTTAATTAGTTGGAAACAAAACCAGACAGAAAATGTCAAATATAAACCAACATAATGTATGCAAATGGAAAAAATCAAACTTAAAAATACCTTGGGAGTTATAGGTGGAGGACAACTAGGTAAAATGATAGGAATATCGGCTGCAAAACTTGGAATAAAGTCATATTTCTTCGATCCTGATAAAAATGCGCCATCAAAAGATATATCTAACACTTTTTACAACTACAAATATGATAATAAAACTAAACTATTAGAGTTTGCAAAAAAGTGTGATTTCATCACCTATGAATTTGAAAATATTCCTATTAATAGTTTAAAAATTATAGAGAAAAAAAGTAATTTATTCCCAAATATAAATACACTGAAAATTTCTCAGGATAGGCATTTGGAAAAAAACTTTGTAAATGGTTTAGGTATCAAAACTGCAAAATATAAAACTATAAATAATTCTTTAGATATAGAGAATTTTTTAAAAAAAAATTCAGGTACAGGAATTATTAAGACAAGAAAGTTAGGCTATGATGGAAAAGGTCAATTTAAGGTCCAGTTGAAATCTTTTAAAAAAAAATTAGATATCGTACCCAATAAATTTATTATTGAACAATTTATTCCCTTTCAAAAAGAAATATCCGTCATTGCTATAAGACAAAATAATGGTAAAGTAAAAACTTTTGAGCCTACCGAGAATTATCACAAAGCAGGAATTCTCAGAAATACAAAATTTCCATCTTCTTTATCAAATTTATGCTTGGCTAAAGCAAAGAAAATAGCTAAACAAATTATTAGAAAATTAGATATTGTTGGTATTCTTGCTGTGGAGATGTTTGTAATGAAAAATGAAGAAATAATTGTTAATGAAATTGCACCTAGACCTCACAATTCAGGACATTGGACTTTAGATGGCTGTAACATATCTCAATTTGACGCTTTGGTAAGAACTATTTTTAGTCTGCCTATACCAAAAATAGTCTATTCTAAAAAATGTAAAATGATAAATTTACTAGGAGAAAATTTTAATGATTACAAACAGGCCTTGAATAAAAGTAATCATAGTATCTATATTTACGGAAAAACTAAAATAAAAAAGTTAAGAAAAATGGGACATATAAATATAGTAAATTAAATTATTTATACAAAATTAACTTTAAATTTTTTAGCTAAAAATTCCTTAGTACTGTATTTTACTTTACCTATTTTTCCAAAAAACATTATTTGTCTTTCACTAAAATTAATTGTTTTTTTTTGGTCCAAAGTTTTTCTCCAATAAAAAAAACTATTTCTAATAATATTATATAATATAAATCTTTTGGTATAATAACTAAAGTCTGTAGATTGGTCTCCTATGTCATACCAAATATTACTAGACATTTTGTATATAATTTTTGACAGTAACAATGGATTTAATATTGCATAACTTAGAAAGAAAATAGATGTTTTTTTTTTCGAGTCAAAATTTTTGATGAGTTCAGTTAGGAAAAGACTTGTCTTTTTAGAAATACTTTTTTCAAGTAGGACTTTTTTTTTCACTTTTTTATTAGAAATATTATATATATTTTCAAAGAAATAGAAGCATATATCGTTAATTTTTTTCGGAAATAAATTGTAAAAATCAGACTTTTTTATTTTTAGAGAAATTAAAAGGGCATCAATATTTTCATTATTTATTTTTGTGCTATTTAGGTGAACTTCTAGTTTCTTAAAAAGTACATTTTTTTTCTTCAGATCTTGCATAAAATATATATAAATATAAAGCTTCACTTTATCAATAGTTTATGATAATTAGTTATTTTTATGAAAAGGAGATTATTTTGGAAGTTATAGTAAGAGATAATAATGTAGACCATGCCTTACGCACTCTCAAGAAGAAAATGCAAAGGGAAGGTATGTATAGAGAAATGAAAAAAAGAAGAGCTTACGAAAAGCCTTCTGAGAAGAAAGCAAGAGAAAAAGCTGAGTCTGCTAGAAGATGGCGAAAACTTCATAGAAAAAGTTCTAGAAGTTATTGAATTTTATCTCATTTATTAGCTTTTTTTTATTATATAGATTTTCAATATTCAGTTTTATTAGTTTTGCCCGCCTAACAATCATATTTTTACTCCATGCGGAAACATGAGGAGTCATTACGATATTTTTTAATTTGTGAAAGTCATATTTTGAAGGATTGAACTTTATACTTGTAGCATTTGGATACTTATACCATGTATCTACTACAGCTCCTCCTATATGCTTTAACTTTAAGGCATTATATAGATCCTTTTCATTAATAATTTCGCCTCTAGCTACATTAATAAGAACTGCTGTTTTTTTCATAGCGCTTAAAACATCTACACCTATAAGACCTTCAGTGGAAGAATTTAGGGTGCAAGCTATAATCAAATAGTCTAAAGATTTAATATGTTTTTTAAGATCGAGGCTTAAGTAAGCAGCACTTAGGTATTTATTTTTTCTAATTTTTCTTCTAGTAAATGCTATAACAGCGCAATCAAAGCAAGATAATTTTTTTGATATTTCTTTTCCTATTTTACCATATCCTAAAATTCCTACTTTTTTATTATAAAGTTCACCATGTGGCATGGCACCAAGAATCAAACTATCTTCCCAATTTAATTTTTTAAAATTATTGGCTTTGTTAATCAGATTAATTTCCCAAGCAAGCATGTTGGCAATACAATATTCCGCTATAGGTATTTCATGTCCATAGACATTACAAACTTTAGTATTTTTAGAGATTTTAGAAAAATCAATGCCGTCATAACCTGCACCAGGAAGATGAAGCAGTTTTAACTTTTTTTGGGGTACTATGGAAGTTGCTTTTTTTCCTCCGAACATTGATCTTCCCCAACTCATGGTAATAAGAACATCTGTATTTTTGCAATGTGAGAAAAATTCTTTATTTTGAGCTTTAAAATATTTTATTTCGTGCATTTTATTAAGATTTTCTTTTAAATAGTCATAAAAAAATTTACTACTTTGTACTATAATTTTTAATCCAGATTTCATATAATATACAATAAAGAAAGAATTATGATTATAAAACAAATTTATACTTTTAACAATTATAGAAATTTTAATTATCTAATTGGTTGTCCAATTACAAGAGAAGCAGTTGCTATAGATCCATTAGCTAGTGATTTATGCCTAGCAGAAGCTGTCAAAGAAGGTTTAAATATAGTCGCGGTAATAAACACACATGAACATATGGATCATATAGGAGGTAATGAAGCAATAATTAATGCAACTAATAGTAAACTTTATGCTCATAAAAATGCTAAACATAAAATTCCTAATATGAACTTTGGACTTGAAGCAGGACAATTATTGAAATTTGGAAAATCTATAGAAATTGAGATTCTTGATACTCCTGGACATACTATGTCACATGTATGTCTTTTATTAAGGGATCAACAAAATAGTCTTTTTTGTGGAGATACCTTGTTTAATGCCGGCGTAGGAAACTGTCATCATGGTGGCGACCCTATTAGTTTATATAACACAGTTTATAATCAATTGATTAAGTTAGATAAAAAAACAAAAATTTATCCAGGACATGATTACCTTAAAAGTAACTTAGAATTTACTCTTTCTTTAGAGCCAGAAAATAAACATGCACTTAGACTTTTAGAAAAATCAAAAAATAAAGATTTTAGCATTTCATATGTATCTTCACTTGAAAATGAATACAATATAAATACTTTTTTAAGATTAAAAGAGAATGAAATTATAAACTCCATAATTAACTCTGGAGAAAGTCTTCCAGACAGAAGCCCCAAAGAGGTTTTTTTGGCATTAAGAAGGTTAAGAAATAAATGGTAAGAAATTAATTTAATTCTTTTACTATTTCTTCTACCATTTTCTTAGCATCACCGAAAAGCATTAAAGTATTTTCGTTATAGAAAACTTCATTATCAATCCCTGCATATCCAGGAGACAAACTCCTTTTGACAAATAGCACAGTTTTTGCCGATATTATATCTAATATTGGCATACCAGCAATAGGACTTGTAGGATCATTTTTAGCAGCTGGATTTGTTATATCATTCGCTCCTATGACAAAAGCAACATCACAAGAACTAAAGTCTGAATTTATTTCTTCTAACTCAAATACGTCATCGTAAGGAACATTTGCCTCTGCTAATAAAACATTCATATGTCCTGGCATTCTTCCAGCTACAGGATGGATTGCAAAAGTTACTTTTATATTTTCTTTTTTGAGCAACTCACACATTTCTTTTAAAATATGCTGGGCTTGAGCTACTGCCATGCCATAACCAGGAACTATTATTACACTTTCAGAGTTCTTCATTATAAAAGATGCGTCAGTTGCTCCACCTGATTTAACATTTTTATTAACATGATCTTTATTTTTATTACTAGAAGTTTCTCCAAAGCCTCCAAGAATGACACTAATAAAGGATCTATTCATTGCTTTACACATTATATAAGAAAGTATAGCTCCAGAACTGCCAACTAATGCGCCAACAATTATCAAAGATATATTTTCAAGAGTAAATCCAATTCCTGCAGCAGCCCATCCTGAATAAGAATTTAACATAGAGACAACTACAGGCATATCGGCACCACCAATTGGAATAATAATTAAAACACCAATCACGAGAGATAAAATCGCTAATATTAAAAATATATTTAATTCCTGATTAACAACAAAAAGATAAATCAATAATAAAGTAAGCAAAGCTAAACAAGCATTAATAAAGTGTTGAAATTTAAAAATAATTGGATTTCCACTCATTATTCCCTGAAGTTTAGCAAATGCTATTATAGATCCTGAAAATGTAATAGCTCCAATAACAAGCCCAATTGACATTTCAATAGCACTGATTATTTTAATTTTTTCATTTACAAAAATATTAAATTTTTCTGGCGCTAGAAATGCTCCTGTAGCAACTAAGACGGCAGCAAGTCCAACTAAACTATGAAAGGCTGCTACTAATTGAGGCATTGCTGTCATTTTTATTTTTATGCCAAGAAAGCTTCCTATAAGGCCACCTATCAAAATAGCACTGAACATATAAGTGAAGTTGGTACTATTAGGTTGCATTATTAATGTTATAATGGCAATACTCATCCCCAAGATGCCGAAAACATTTCCTCTTCGTGAAGTTTCGGGAGAAGATAGCCCTTTCAATGACAATATAAAAAGAACTGATGAAATTAGATAACAGATAGCAGATATATTAGCGTCTATCATTACTTATTTTTCTTTTTATACATTGACAACATTCTTTGGGTTACGACAAAGCCTCCAAAAATATTAATACTTGCTAGTACTGTGGCTAAGTACCCTATAATTGCTGAGATATTTATGCTTTGTGAATTATCAATTATCAGGTCACTTTCTAAACACAAGAGTGTAAGACTTCCTATTATAATAATTCCCGAAATGGCATTTGTCACACTCATTAGAGGAGTATGTAAAGCAGGTGTTACTGACCATACTACAAAATATCCTACAAATATTGCTAAAACAAAAATTATAAAATTTATCAATGAAGGATCTACATTAAGCACTTTTTATATCCTCAAAAAAATTCTCTGTTTTTAATCCATCCCTAATTATCAGTGTTTTTTTTAAAATTTCATCATCAGAATTTATATCAAAAGTTTTATCTTCTTTTAAAAAGGTCAAGACGAAGTTTAATATATTTTTAGAATATAAAGAACTTGCGTCAAAAGCAACTAAACTAGGTAAATTACTTGGAGAATTAATTATCACATCTTCTACTTCTACTTGCTTGCCAAATTCAGTTCCAGCAATATTTCCCCCAGACGCTCCTGCTAAATCAATGATAACACTACCAAGCTTCATAACTTTCAATGTACTCTTTTCAATTAAGATTGGAGCTTTTTTGCCAGGTATCATTGCAGTCGAAATAATTATATCCATTTCCTTTGCGCTTTGATGTATTTTATTTTTTTGTTTCTCTTTATATTCTTCCGTCATTTCTTTAGCATAGACAGAGTTTTTTTCCAAATCATTATTATCTTCAATTTTAATAAACTTTGCACCTAAGCTTTTTACCTGATCTTCTACCTCAGGTCTTACGTCAAATGCTGTAACAACGCATCCTAACCTTTTGGCGGTTGCTATAGCCTGAAGGCCTGCTACTCCTGCACCCAACACAAGACATTTAGCAGGAATAATTGTACCCGCTGCAGTCATCATCATTGGAAATGCTTTTTTAAATATGTTACAGGCTAATATTACTGCTTTATAACCTGCAAGATTAGCTTGAGAAGATAAAACATCCATAGATTGAGCTCTACTTATTCTAGGTAAAAGATCTAATGAAACAACATTAATTTTTTTAATCGCTAGCTCTTTTAAATCCTTAAAATTTTCATACGGATTAAAAGTACCTAAGATAATCAAGTTATCTTTTGATAATTTCAAGATATTGATGTTGGGAATAGAAGATACCTGTAATAAAATGTCTAAATCCTTTATAATCGAATCTCTATTGTCTCTGATTTCAGCTCCTGCCTTTTCAAACTCGTCATTTGAAAAGCTAGAATTTATACCTGAGTTCTTTTCTATCAAAACTGAAAAGCCTAACTTAGTAAGTTTCTTGCAAGTCTCTGGAGAAATTGCTATTCGATCTTCACCTATATTATCTTCTTTAAAGGAACCTAAAATCATATTATTTAAACTTATTCGCCAGGAATTTTAAGATCTGAAATTTTATTCATTTGATCGAGTTTATCAATTAATCCATCCAACCCTATCTGATCTAACACCATTGCAAAATCATTTTTTTTTGTTCTCAATAGACTTACTCCCTCAACTTGCATATCAATAACTTTAGGGATACCCTCTCTTTCTCTTATTCTCCAAACTATATTTGTTACAGGGTAATCAGGAGACTCAATAGTAGAATAGACAAATGCGTCTTTTTTCTTAATTTCTGTTTTATTAACAGTAAAAACTTGCCCTTTGTATGTCCCTAGTTGTGAGGAATAGATTTTAACAATATGTAATTCAAAAACTTTGGTGAACTTATTAAGTTGTTCTTCGGAGGCATTTTGAGTAACCTTGCTTCCTAAAATTACTCTCGAAATTAACTTCATATCAAATTTTTCTTGAAGTAGATTTTGTAATTCATTTTTTCTTTTTTGCTTGTCATCAACTGGAATTTTTAAAATTTTAATGGCTTGATTGCCTATTTCAATCACAAAAGATTTTGATTTTTCTGAGTCTAAGCTAAAAGATGAATGTGATAAAAGAAAAAAAACTATAAATAAATATCTTAATAAACTTTTCATTATATCTCCTATTTTACTCTACATCAAATTCTTGGAAAGGGTCAGTATCATTTACATTTTGATTTCTTATCATACTGCTTCTTCTTTCTAAATAAAGACTTCTTAATGTTGCATAAAAATCTACAGATGTAGCATTTAGATTATCTATCTTTTCTAAATTTTGTTCCCTAAAATCTACTCCTTTTACAGCCATACCAATCCAAATCCACTGATCCTTATCATTCCTTTCTAATGCTAATGTTACAGGATCAGCATAAAGAGAAGTGATTTTTCCTAAGGCATCTCTTAAAGTACTAGGCCCTAAAAAGGGAAGCATTAGATAAGGTCCAGGACCAACTCCGTGCACAGCTAAAGTTTGACCAAAATCTTCTTTTTGTTTTTCAAATCCTATTTCGGTAGCTACATCAAAAATTCCTAAAATACCTGCAGTTGAATTAATTAAAAATCTAGCAATTGCATTTCCTGTATTTGTAAAATCGCCCTGCAAAATTGAATTTACAGATGTCCAAGGTTCAGAAAGATTACTTAAAAAGTTTCTTACACCTGTTCTAATTTCAGAAGGAAATATAAATCTATATCCTTTAGCTACTGGTGACAGCAGATACTTATCAAACTTTTGATTGAATGCAAATGTTCCTCTATTAAGATTTTCCCATGGATCTTCAGCTTCTGGTGTTTTATCTATGACTGAATAATTTTCGTTTACTGAACAATTGGTTATTAAGACAAAAGAAGCGAGAACTAAAATTTTTAAATACAACTTTATGTTATATATAAACATAGTGTAATTTTATATATTAATTTATTTATTAGCAATAACTTTATTTTAGTTTACCATAACCTCCACCTCCGGGAGTATTAATAATTATTATATTTCCTTTTTTCACTTTTATATGACAGGAAGCAGGAAGTTTTTTAAGAGTATTTTTTATTTTTAGGTAATTCTTTCCCTTCTTTGCATTACCGCCTCCTTTTATACCAAAAGGTGCTATTTTTCTTCTATTTGATAATACTGTGAAATCAAGATTTTTTAAAAATTCTATTTCTCTCGAGCTTCCATTTCCTCCATTCCATTTTCCAATTCCTTTGCTATTTTTTCTAATAGCAAATTTAATTAAACGTACAGGATAATTCCATTCTAAAATTTCCGCATCTGTTATGCTTGTATTTGTCATGTGGCAATGAACAGAGTCTGTTCCGTTATGTCCGTATGATGCTCCCTCGCCTCCACATATAGTTTCATAATATCCAAAATTTTTATCACCAAAAGTAATATTACTCATTGTACCATAACATGCTGCCTGTACTCCTATAGCCCCATTTAAAATATCTATTAATGTTTGTGACGTTTCAACATTTCCTGCAACTACAGGAGCAGGGTGGTTTGGGCTTAACATAGAATTTTCAGAAAATTTCAAATTAATATCTCTCAAAGCCCCTTCATTGAGAGGTAAATTATCTTTTACTAATGTTCTTAAAAAATAAGTAACCACAGATTTGGTTACTGCCTTTGGAGTATTAAAGTTATTTTCTAAAAGTGATGAACAGTCTCTAAAATCAATTTCTAATTTTTTTGTTTTATTATTAAATTTAATTTTAACTTTTACAAAAGCATCATTATCAAGTTTGTAAGCAAATTCTGATTTAGGAATTTTTCTTATAACAGCTTGAATAACATCTGAACAATTTTTATTTATGTAGGCTATATATTTATTTACAGTAGTCAAGGAATAGGATGAAATTATTTTTTCCATTTCAATTGCACCTTTATTACAAGAAGCTAACTGCGCTTTTATATCATTTAGATTTTGTATAGGGTCTCTTGAAGGAAAATCAGTCTTTTTAAATTCTTGAATAATTTTATTATCTAAAACTATTTTTTTTTCTAATAAAGTAAATCCGTTAAAAATTATTCCCTCATCGTAAATAGATTTTGAAAATGCTGGCATAGAACCTGGAGTTATACCACCAACATCAGAATGGTGAGCTCTATTAGCAAGAAAAAAAAGAATTTTAGTTTTTTCTTTGTTAAGCATAGGTTTAACTACTGTCAGATCTGGCAAATGAGTACCTCCGCTGTAAGGGTCATTATGAAGCAAGGTTTCTCCTCTTAGAAAATTTAATTTATATTTTTTTAGTAAATATTTTACAGTGTCGCTCATTGACCCTAAATGGATCGGAATATGAGGAGCGTTTACAATTAGATCTCCATTATGATCAAACAAAGCGCAGCTAAAGTCCATCCTTTCTTTTACATTTATTGACTGTGCAGTATTTTTTAATACTTCTCCCATTTGTTCTGCCACTGAAAAAAATAAACTATTAAAAATTTCTAGTTTTTCAGGACTTGCTTTAAGTTTATTATTCAAGGATTTTTTTTTTATTTTTTTTTTACCAATTTTATTAATTTCAAAAATACCATTTGTCTTTTTATTAATTTTCCAATTTTTTTCAATTACCAAAGTGGTATTAAAGTCACTAAATAAAACATAGCCTTGAAAATGAGATTTGTTTTTGAAAGAGCCTGAATTAATATTTTTTATAATTCTCTTATTATACAATTTAATTGCTAGAGAAGAATTTATTAATTTATTTAATTTCAGGTTAAAATTTATGCTTTGATCATATGATGCTTCAGCTTCTATGGAGTCTAATATAATATTCTTTTTCTCATAGTAAAACCCGTATGTTTTAATATGTTTATTTTTGAATAATTGAGTAATTTTTCGTTCATTAATATCATTTAAGGGAATACTTAGTACAGTATTTGAGCCTTCATATTTTATTCTCAATCTGTAATTTAATCTACTATCATTGTATTTTTTTTTTATTACCTTGTATATATTTTGAATTGCTAATTTAATATTTTTTGAATTTAATTTTTTTTCACAACTCATTTCAAAGGTTTGCCCAATGTTTGAAATACCAACGCCATAAGCAGATAAAAATCCAGAAAGTGGATGAAAAAATATTTTCTTTATATTTAATTTTTCTGCTACTTGACAGGCTAACTGTCCAGATGCAGATCCAAATATTAGTAAAGTATAATCTTTTAGATCAAATCCCTTGTAAGAAGTAATTTTTTTTATCGCTGAACAGATATTTTCAATTGCAACTTCTAAAAATGCATCAGCTAATTGCTGAATGTTATTAATATGCGGATAGTCCTTTTTAACTAATTTTAGTAGTTTTAAAAATTTTTTTTTTGCCACATCTACAGATATTTCTTTGTTCTTATTTTTTCCAAAATAAGACGGGAAAAAATCAGGCAGAATTCTTCCCAAGACTAAATTGCAATCTGTCACTGTTAAGGGACCACCATTTCTGTAGCAAGCGGGACCGGGATACGATCCAGCACTCTCTGGACCAACTAAAAATCGTTTTTGCTTATATTTAATCAAAGATCCACCGCCCGCTGCACTGCTGCTTATATTTAGTACAGGAGTTTTTAAAAATATACCCGATATTTTTGTTTCTAACCTTTTTTCAGTCTCACCATTGTAGTGCCAGACATCTGTAGATGTCCCCCCCATATCTAATCCAATAATTTTTTTTTTTCTATTTTTTTTTGCTATATGAATTCCAGCATTTACACCTCCTGCAGGACCAGATAAAATGGAGGTTTTACCGCTAAAATATTTTTTATCAGTTAAAAAGCCGCTAGACTGCATATAACTTATTTTACTTTTTTCAAAAAACTTTGAAACTTTTGAGGTAAAATTTTCTATAGATGGATTAAGGTAATTATCTGCTAGAGTTGTGTATCCTCTAGCTGTATAGTTTATAGTAGGACTTACCTCTGAACTACATGAAATATATTTATATCCTATTTTTTCAGCTATAGCTTTAATATCTAATTCATGTTTGGGATATCTAAAACTATTAATTAAAATAATTGATATAGAATTAATCCCTAAATCATAATTTTTTTTTAAGATAGAATAGGAATTTTCATAATTTATTTTTCTTAAAACCTTTCCATTTTTAGAAATTCTCTCGTCAATTTCTTCAACTTTAAAATATAAAGATGGTTTTCTAATGTGATGCCTAAGAAATAGATTATCTCTTTTTTGATTTCCAATAATAAAATTATCTTTGAAGCCTTTGGTAACACATAAAAGAAGCTTTTCTCCTTTTCTTTCTAAAAGTGTATTAGTTCCTATAGTTGTGCCTATATTAATTTTATCTATAGGAAATTTTTTAAAAGCTAAATTTTGATTTATAATAAGGTTTATTCCATAGCTTATTGGATTGTATTTATAAGTATTTTGACTTGATAGAACTTTTTGAGTAATGACTTCTCCGTCAGGACGAATTGCAATAATATCCGTGAATGTCCCTCCCTGGTCTAGCATAAAATTCCATTTTTTTTTCATATTGAAACTTTCATATATATATATAATTAGTATATTATTTTTATTTAATAGAATATATTTTATTTATGAGTATTTGGGGAAAAATAATAGGTGGTAGTGCGGGTTTCGCATTAGGAGGGCCTATCGGAGCTCTGTTAGGGATAGCAGCTGGACATGGCATAGATAAAACTAAAATAAAAGAACGTCATAATTTTAGTAAGACTAGTAAAAATGAAGAGCTAGAGCAAGTATTTGCAACAGGAGTAATAGCTTTGGCAGCCAAACTCTCTAAAATAGATGGAAAAGTAACAAAAGACGAAATAGCTACATTCAAAAGGATTTTTGAATTTCCTAATAAAGATATTAATGTAATTGCAAAGTTATTTAATTCTGCAAAAGATGACGCCTATGACTACGAAAGTTATGCTTTACAATTAAGGAGACATTTTTCAGAAGAAAAAATTTTGCATGAAATACTCAATGCTTTGTTTGCTATAGCTTGTGCTGATAAAATCCTGCATAAAAACGAAGAAAAAATGTTAATAGATATATCAAAAATTTTTGGTATTAATCAAATTGAATATAATAGAATAAAAAGTATTTACAAATTTGAATTAAACACCACAGATAAAGATAAATTAGAAAGATATTATGATTTATTAGGAGTGACTAAAAATGACTCTTTAGAAACTATTAAAAAAAAATATAGAGAGATTATAAAAAGTTATCATCCCGATAAAATCCAGGGAAAAGGTTTACCTAAGGACTTTGTTGATTTTGCTAATAAGAAATTAACTGATTTTAATAATGCTTATAATGAAATTAAGAAAAACAAAAAATAAAGTACTTAGCATCTTATCTCCTAACTATGAATACAGAAAAAAAAGGAATATAAAATTTGTAATTATTCACTACACAGGTGTAAGGTCTTTAAAAGAAACTATTAAAATCTTCAAAGATCCAAATTCTAAAGTGTCTTGTCACTGGTTAATTTCAAGAAAAGGGGATCTATATAAAGTTATTGAAGAAAAAAATATAGCTTGGCATTGTGGTTTATCTCAATGGAAAAATTTTACAGGCTTGAATCAGTATTCAGTAGGAATAGAGTTAGATAATCCAGGACATGGCAATTTTTATAATGAATTCCCTCTAGCACAAATGAGCTCATTAGTAATTCTTTTGAAAGAAATATTAAAAAAATATAACCTAGATTGTAAAAATGTATTAGCACATTCAGATATAGCCCCCTTTAGAAAACTTGATCCAGGAGAGCTTTTTAGATGGGATTATTTGGCAAAGAAAAATCTTGCCTATTACCCACCTGTTTTAAAGCAAGAGCAGACTAAGGATATTTATTTACAATATGGTGATACGAGTGAGTTAGTCTTAGAAATAAAAAAAAAATTAAATAAAATTGGTTATAGATGTCCTTTGAATAAAAAGTATGATCTTAAATTCAAATTAATTATTGAGGCATTTCAAAGAAGATTTTTACCAAACTCTATAAACGGAATTATAAATAAACAATTATATCAAAGAATTATTCAAGTAAATAAAAGTTCTTGACATTTATTTATAAATTTAAAAGGCTAGAACTGAAGACAGTCAAGCAGTTGCTCTTATTTAACAAGAGAGGAAAGTCCGGTCTCCAGGAGCAACAGTGCCGGGTAACACCCGGCAGAGGTGACTCTAGGGAAAGTGCCGCAGAAAAAATACCGCCACGTTACGTGGTAAGGGTGAAAAGGTGTGGTAAGAGCACACCGTGCTTGTGGTAACACGAGCAGCTTGGTAAACCCCACTGGGAGCAAGACCAAATAGAGACGTGATGCTCCAAAAAACGTCTGGGTAGGTTGCTTGAAACTATCAGTAATGTTAGTTCTAGATGGATAACTGCATAAACAGAAACCGGCTTACAGACTGTCTTCGAACATAATAAGAACAAAAAGAGAATAAAAAAGGTACAGAATAATTTTTACATAAAGTGTCATTGACGACCATAAAAACCCATGTTAGCACTATATAGTACCAAATATGGAGCTAATTAGTTGACAGAATTTGTGGGAAAGTTTTTAAATAGAATTGATAAAAAGGGAAGAGTTAGTGTTCCTGCCCTATGGAGGCCGAAGCTTTTAGGTACTGAATTTTCAGGTATTGTAGCGCAAATTACTAATGATTATAATTCTGTAGATGGTTACTCACAAAAGTATTTAGAAAGATATCAAGAGTGGTTAGATAAGCAAGATCCTCTTCTAGAAGGAAATGAGTATGAAGCAACTTTGATTTTTGGTTCCTCTATGCTTCCTTTTGATAAAGAAGGTAGGGTATTGTTGCCTGATTTAATAAAAAAGAAAGCTAAATTGAAAAATGAAGCACTGTTTGTAGGCATGGGAAGAAAATTTAGAATTTGGGAACCTTCCTCTTTTGAAGACTATGAAAATAAGGCTAGAGAATATATGAAAAAAAGAAAAGCGTAAGGGAAATATGAAAAGTATCACACATAAGCCAGTTATGCTTGAAGAAGCTATCGAGGCATTAAATATTAGAAAAAACTTTATTTATGTTGATGCAACTTTTGGTTTAGGAGGATATACAAAAAAAATATTAAAAGATTATAGTTGCAGTGTCATAGCAATTGATAGGGATCCAGACGTAGAAAGATTTTCAAAATTATTAAAAAAAACCTACAAGAATAGATTCGATTTTGTTTTAGGAACATTTGGAAAAATAAAAAAAATTTTGGAAGAGCAAAGAGTAAATACTATAACAGGGGGAATAGTTGCAGATTTAGGTATATCAAATTTACAAATAGAAAAAAGCAAACGAGGCTTTTCTATAAAAAATAACGGTCCGTTGGATATGAGAATGTCAAAGAAAGGATTAAGCGCGGACCATATTGTTAATTTTTTTAAAGAAACTGATTTATCTGAAATACTTTGGAAATATGGAGAAGAGTATAAAAGTAAAAAAATAGCAAAATTTATTGTATCAGAAAGGAAGAAGAAAAAAATAGCAACTACTCATGAATTAGCGAATTTAGTGAAGAGAGCTAAGCCACATAAACTACCATACAGAATTCATCCAGCTACTAAAACTTTTCAAGCATTGAGAATTTTTGTAAACAATGAAATTGAAGAAATACAAACTTTAATAAATGCTTCAATAAATTTTTTAGCTCCTGGAGCTAGGTTGGTCATTATTACTTTTCATTCTTTAGAAGATAGATTAGTAAAAAATATTTTTAACCGATTATGTGGAAAAAATCAAACAACAAATAGACATCTGCCTAGTAGGTTAAATTTTAATAGTCCAAAATTTAAGAGACTTAACAAGGCATTTTATTTACCGACTGAAGAGGAGATCTTAAAGAATCCAAAAGCAAGGTCTGCAAAGTTAAGAGTAATAGAAAGGATAAGTGTTTAGTTTGAAGAAGTTAATACTAATGATAGCAATATGTTGCTTAATATTGACAGCAGTTACAATATTAAAGTATGAGTCCTCTAAGTTAGATATAAAAATTAAGGAGGCTAGAGATCTAAAAAACAAACTTAATTATGATTTAAGTTTTTTAAAAGCAGAGTGGGAGTATCTATCTTCGCCAAAAAATATACAAAAGCTATCTAATGTTCACTTAGACTTTACGCAAGCATCATTAATTAGTGTTGATGATTTTTTAACGTTATTAGAAAGTTTGAAGGGCTCAGAATGAGATTACTGTTTCATACAAACTTTACAAAAAGTAATAGCAAAGATTATGATTATAATCAGATATTAAGAAGATTATTTTTAGTAGCATTTTTAATGTCAACCATAGGATTGGTTATTTTTTCTAAAATGCTAGAGTTGTCAATTTTGCAGGAAAGACAGCCTAAAAATGTTACAGGTACTGAATATGAAAACAAAATACTTTTTAGAGGAATTATTAAAGATAGAAACGGTAAAATATTAGCTTCCAATATTTTTACATATAAATTAAAGGCATATCCTAAGTTAATAAAAAATCCTAGTTTAACATCAGAAATTCTTTCAACAAAACTTAAAAATCTTGAGAAAAATAGAGTTCTTAAACAAATTAGTAACAAGCATAAATATGAAGTGGTAATAGCTAGAAATATTACTGCTAAAAAAGCAAAACAACTAAATAGTTTAGGAATACCAGGATTGGAATTTTTTCCTACAGTAAAGAGGTTTTATCCTCATAGTAATTTGACTTCTCATTTGATTGGACATACCAATAATAACCTCCAGGGCGTAAATGGCATGGAGAAAACATATAATAATAAATTATCCTCTGGAAAAGATATTATTCTAAGTGTAGATATCAGAATACAGCATGCAATAAGAGAAGAATTATCAAAAGATCTTTTAGATTTTAATGCAAAAACAGCTACTGCTATTTTAGCAGATTTAGATACTAATGAAATAATATCTATGGTGAGTCTTCCTGATTATAATCCCAATTTAAGTATAAATCCTACGCATATTAGCTACAGAAATACTGCTACTTTTAACCTTTATGAAATGGGTTCCACTTTTAAAATTTTCTCTCTAGCTGCTGGTTTTGAATACGCAGATATCAAACTAAATAGTATTTTTGATGTTAGTAAACCTTTAAAAATATCTAGTTATTTAATAAAAGACTATCATCCTCAAAATAGAGTTTTAAGTGCTAAAGAAGTTTTTTTGAAATCATCAAATAAAGGAGCAAGTTTGATAGCATTAAAGCTTGGAGGAAATAATCTTAAAAGCTTTTACTATAATCTCGGATTATTAGACTACTCCTCTATAGATATCATAGAAAAATCCAAGCCAAAATTTCCAAGAAACTGGGGTGATATTGAAGTGGCTAATCTTTCTTTTGGTTACGGTATATCTATAACACCGATGCACCTAGTCGAAGCATCTTCATTAATATTCGGAAATTCTGAATTTCAAAATGTTAAATTAGAACTGCAAAAAACTAGTAGAAAAAAAAATAATGAATTGCTTTCTACATCAACAAAAGAAAAGTTATTACACCTCATGGAAGAAAATGTTCTTTATGGAACTGGAAAAAACGCTTTCACTAAAGGATACCATGTAGGTGGAAAAACAGCTACAGCAGAAAAGATTAATAAGACACTAGGTGGCTACGATAAAAAAAAGCTCGTATCATCGTTTTTATCAGTATTTCCTATTAATAATCCAAAATATATTTGCTTAGTACTATTTGATGAGCCTTCTTTTCAAAATTTTATTAATAATAATGATGGTGCTACCGGTGGAAGAACTGCGGCTAAAACAACTTCTAAAATAATTAAGAGAATTTCTCCAATTTTAGGAATAGAAAAAGAAAATAATTCTAATGATCTAATTGTTAACAATAAAAAGAAAGGAGTAGAACTTGCTTCTTTCTAAAATTATAAATAATGACATCAAACTTATAAAAAGAATTGAAAATGATGTTCCAATATCAGGAATAGACACAGACTCTAGAAAAATAAAGAAAGGTATGATATTTGCTGCAATCCAAGGTGATAAGACTAATGGAATAAACTATACCGACAAGGCAATAAATGCAGGTGCTAAGGTTATTTTATGTAATATTAAAGACTCTAAAAAAATATTTAATAAAAATATAAATATAATAACAGCGAAAAATATTAAAATATCAGCATGTATAATATGCAAAAAATTTTTTCCTAGTCAGCCCAAAAATATAGCCGCAATAACCGGTACTAATGGAAAAACATCGATAGCTTATTATCTAAATAAAATATGGAACCAAGCTAAAATAAAATCTGCCAGTATTGGTACGCTGGGTATAAAATATTATAATAAAAATATTCCAACTGAATTGACTACTCCAGATGCAATAGATCTAATAAAAAATGTAGATTTTTTAAAAAAACAAAAGATTAATTTTTTAGCTCTTGAAGCATCAAGCCATGGTTTGAGTCAAAAAAGGATAGATTACTTAAGAGTAAATAGGGGAGTTTTCTCAAATTTATCTAGAGATCACCTTGATTACCATAGGAGTATTGGTAATTATTTTGCATCTAAAAAAAGGCTTTTCACTGAAATACTAGATATGAATGGAATTGCTATAATAAATAACTATTGCAAATACGGAAAAAAAATAGAAAGCATTTGTAAAAGAAAAAATATTAAATATGTAACCTATGGCACAGAAAAAAGTGATTGGATCATTGAAAAAATTAATTTTTTTAAAGGACATTCTGAGGTTTCTATATTAATTTTTGGAAAACCTTACCAATTTAAAACTAAACTAAAAGCTAGATTTCAAATAGAAAACTTAGTCTGTTCAATGATCGTAGCAAGATCTTATAATCTTCCATTGAAGCAATTATTTAATTTGGTAGAAAATATAAAAGAACCACCAGGAAGACTAGAAAAAGTTAATTTTAAAAAAATTAGCTCTAATATTTATATTGATTATGCTCATACACCTATTGCTTTAAAAAAGGCCTTAATTGCCTTAAAAGGTATTCAGTCTAACTATGCCTCGTTAAAAGTGCTTTTTGGATGTGGAGGAAATAGAGATAAAGGAAAAAGAAGGTTGATGGGTAAATATGCATTTGAGATGGCAGATGAAGTTTATATTACAGACGATAATCCAAGGTATGAAAATCCAAAAAAAATAAGGGAACAAATTCTTAAATATTGCAAAGGAGCCTATGAAATTTCTGACAGAAAAGAAGCTATTTTTTTCGCAATAAATAGACTTAAAAAATTTGATATTCTTCTGGTAGCTGGAAAAGGTCACGAGAAATATCAAGAAATTGACGGAAAACGTTATTTTTTTGATGACAAAAAAGTAGTACTAGATGCAATAAAAGCCAGGGAAAAAGTATGTTAATAGATTTGAATTTTAAAAAATTAGGAAAGATATTAAAAGCTGTTACTAAAGAGAAAAATAAACAAGACGTGAAAATAAATGGATTCTCTATAGATACAAGAAGTATTAAAAAAGGTGAAATATTTTGTGCTTTAAAAGGTAATAATCATGACGGTCATGATTATTTAAACCAAGCTTATAATAACGGAGCTTCTTGTTTAATGTTAAGTGATACAAATAAATATATACCAAATATTCCTTATATTGCAGTTGAAAATGTTTTAGAGTCTATAGAAAAAATTGCTGAGAAAACTAGAAAAAGTATTAATACTAGGTTTATTGCTATAACAGGTAGTGTAGGTAAAACTGGAACTAAAGAAATGATTAAGTCTGCTCTAGAAAGAGTGGGTAAAACCTTTGCTAATAAAGGAAGTTATAACAATCATATAGGAGTACCTTTATCAATGTCAAATACTCCAAATGATTCAAAATATTGTATATATGAATTAGGAATGAACAGAATAGGAGAAATTAAAAAATTATCTAACTTAGTTTCTCCGAAAGTTGGCATTATAACTGCGATAGAAAACAGTCACCTTAAGGGACTAAAAACCTTAGAGAATATTGCTGACGCAAAAAGCGAACTTTTAAACAATATTCAAAAAGATGGATGTTTTATTTACAATGCAGACACAAACTTTAGTGACCAACTAGAAAAAAAAGCTCAGAAACTAAATATAAAAACTATAATTTCTTATGGTAAAACTAGTGAAGCCAATATTAAATTTCTAGGTAAAATTAGATATAAAAATAAATACTTGATAAAAGCTAAGTATTTTAACCAAGAAATTTCTTGGAAGATGCCAGATCTAGCAGAACACTGGTATATAAACAGTTTATGCATTTTAGGAATCGCCAAATATTATAATTTGAATTTTAATAGCTTATTAAAGGGATTAGAAAACTTTGAACTACCTCCAGGTAGAGGAAATGTTATACATGCTCAAAAGTGGTCTAAAAAGTTTTTTATCATAGATGACTCATATAACTCGAGTCCTGCTTCATTAGAAGCTTCATTAAAAAAATTTAATGAGCTTCATTGTAAAGGAAAAAAAATAGCTATTCTAGGAGACATGAATGAATTAGGAGAGAAAAGTGAGAATTTCCATTTAGATATGAAGAGGGTAATAGAAAATACAAATATAGATAAAATTTTTACAATAGGAAAATATATGAGAGTTCTTTATCGGGCGTTGTCCCCAAGTATGGAAAAAGAACATTTTAATAATATTTTAAAACTAGAGCAAATCTTAAAAAAAATTCTTAGATCAAACGACATGTTGCTGGTAAAAGGATCTAATTCTGTAGGTCTCCACTCATTAGTAAAAAAAATAGAAGGTGCTAAAAATGATTTATAATTTAGCTTTAAGCTTTGCAAACGAATATAACTTTCTAAATATTTTTAAATATATTACTTTTAGAGCGGGAGCTTCCTTTGCAACAGCTATGATCATTTGTTTTATAACTGGTCCATTTATAATAAATATTTTAAAAAGAAAGCAAAAAAAAGGACAACCTATAAGATTAGACGGTCCTAAATGGCAAATAGAAGCAAAAAAAGGTACTCCTACAATGGGAGGAACGTTAATTCTTTTTTCACTTATAGTATCAACTTTATTATGGACAGACGTATTTAATATCTTTATTTGGCTTTTATTATTTATAACTATTAGTTTTGGATTAATAGGGTTTATTGATGATTATCTTAAACTAAGTAAAAACTCTCATAAAGGTTTACCTGGAAAAGTAAAAATATTTTTACAAATAGTTTTTTCATTTTTATTTTCATTACTACTTTTTTATTATTCTAATGAAGACTATTCGTATTTAACGTTCCCAGTATTTAAAAATTTAATTATAAGTATTGGATATTTTTGGTTTATATTTTCTATGCTTGTAATAGTTGGAGCATCAAATGCTGTAAATTTAACTGATGGATTGGATGGATTAGCAATTGTTCCTATTGTAATAGTTACAGCTACTTTAGCAATAATAAGCTATTTAGTTGGAAATTCTATTTTTTCAGAATATTTAAATCTTGATTATATAAGTGGTATGGGAGAAGTCAGCATATTTTGTTCTTCTCTTGTGGGAGCTGGGTTAGGGTTTCTTTGGTTTAATGCGCCACCGGCAAAGATATTTATGGGAGATACTGGATCTTTAGCTGCAGGCGGTGCTATTGGGGCTATTAGTGTTATGACAAGGAATGAGCTAGTACTTGCAATTGCTGGCGGATTATTTGTATTAGAAGCAATATCAGTAATTGTACAGGTAGTTTCTTTTAAGCTTACAGGTAAAAGAGTATTTAAAATGGCTCCTATTCATCATCACTTTGAACAAAAGGGATGGTCTGAGTCAACTATAGTAATCAGGTTTTGGATAATTTCTATCATATTAGCGATGACAAGTCTTTTAACCTTAAAAGTAAGATAGCGATGAAAAAAAACTTAAATAATAAAAAGGTTCTAATTTTAGGAATGGGAAGTACAGGGCTATCAATATGTAATTTTTTAAAAAATAAAAAAATTGATATTTATTGTTGGGATGATAACAAATGTAAATTAGAGAATATAGAAAAATCATTTTCAATATACTCCAATGAAAAACTGAGACTATTTGAATGTATATATGTATCACCAGGAATTAGTAAAAATCACAAGATAGTTAAAAAAGCATTAGAAAATAAAATTAATATATCTAGTGATATAGAACTTTTTTTAGAATACATCAAAAAATTAAAGTTTAAAAATAAGTTATTGGCTATTACGGGAACTAATGGGAAATCTACAATTGCTTTAATGATAGCGGAAGCATTAAATTTAAAGCCATTAGCTAATTATGGACATTTAGTTCTAGAAAATTTACCTAGAAAAAATGATAACATAGTTTTAGAATTATCTTCTTTTCAGCTCGAGTATTTGTCATTTATAAAACCAAAAGTTTCAATAATAAGTAATATAAAAGAGGATCATATAAGCTATCACGGTAATTTTAGAAATTACTTTTTATCAAAAACCAAAATTAATAAATATCAAGACCAAGACGATTATTTAATATTAAATTATGATGATGCATATCTTAGAAAGTATTTTGATGAAACAAATAAAGCAAAAATTATATGGGTATCTTCAAAGGAAAAAATAAACAAAGGAGTTTTTTTTATTGATGATACTCTGGTAGATAATTTTTATAGTAAAAAAGAATATAAAATAAGGCAAAACCTTTTTTTAAATAATAACCATAATAGACTAAACTTTGCTATTTCCTATACGGCCTTAAAAGTAATAGGTTTAAAAAGTAGTCTAATAATTAATTCTTTAATAAAATTCAGGGGACTTCCTCACAGAATGGAACATATTGGAGTTTTAAACAATATAAACTTTTATAATGACTCTAAAGCAACAAATGTATCTGCAACATGTGCTGCGTTAGAAAGCTTTAAAAAAGTTTTTTTGATTGCAGGAGGTTCGAAAAAAGGAACTAATTTTGATGAACTAGTAAACTATTCTGAAAGGGTTTATGAAGCGTATTTGATTGGCGAAACTGCTTTAGAAATTAAAAAAGTATTAGAAAATTATTGTAAAATTTTTATATGCCGTGATCTTGAAGAAGCAGTAAAAAAATCATATGAAAAAAGTTTAAATTCAAAAAAGAACTATCCAATCCTATTGTCTCCGGCCTGTGCTTCTTTTGATAAATACGAAAATTACCAAAATAGAGGAAAACATTTTAAAAATATTTTTAATAAAATTTTAAATAGTGGTCTGCAATGAGTATTTTTTTATCAATTAAAAAAATATTTTATAATTGGTTGAACTCAATTGATGTTATCAATTTATTTTTAATAATATTGCTGGGTTTTTTTGGACTTTTATTTGTTACCACGGCGAGCCCTAGCATAGCAAAGTTGAAAAGTTTAGAAGAGTTCTATTTTGTTAAAAAGCATGCGCTATTTTTAATTGGAAGTTTTACTATGCTACTATTTTTTTCACTATGTTCAAAAAAAATGATATTGCTTGCATCTCTTATTTCCGGTTTTATTTGCTTTTTATTAATGCTATTCTCTTTATTACAGAATGTTGTAAATAATGGAGCTTCTAGATGGATCCATGTAATGGGGTTTTCAATACAACCATCAGAGTTTTTTAAACCGTTTTTTATAGTAATTTTAGCTTACCTTTTAGCAAGAAAAACTAAAATCTCGATATATTCATATTCCTTAGATGGAAAAATAGCTGCCTTTATAACATTAATACTAACCAGTATAATTTTAATAAAACAGCCAAATTATAGTATGGTAGCAATTTTATTTTTTGTTGTACTTTGTCAGTTTTTTATATCTGGTATTAACCTTAAATTTATTACACTCACTATATTAACTGGTCTAATTTTTTCAACTTTTTCATTTTTTTCATATACACACATAAAGGAAAGAATAGTAAATTACGTTTTCTCAGATAAACCAAACTATCAAGTAGAGAAGTCAATAGAAGCCTTTAAGAATGGAGGACTCCTGGGTGTAGGACCAGGTGAAGGAAAGATTAAGAAAATCATTCCAGATGCCCACACAGATTTTATATTTCCTGTTATTGCTGAAGAGTATGGAGCTTTTTCATGTATATTAATTATTTCAATAATTTTTATAATATTTTTCAGAGGTCTTTACCGAACCAGTAGGATTGACAATTTATTTCCGTTACTGGCAAGCTCAGGGCTTTTAATACTTTTTTTAATACAATCCCTAGTTAATATTAGCGTTTCATTAAAAATAATACCTACTACTGGAGTAACGCTTCCTCTGATTTCTTATGGTGGATCATCTTTAGTATCAACAGGTATAATAATGGGTATAGTGTTAGCGCTAACTAGAAAAAAATTTGGCATCAACTAAAATGAATTTAAATAATACTAATAAAAACGTTGTTATAGTTACAGGTGGCACAGGAGGACATATTTATCCTGCTATTACTTTAGGAGAGTATTTAGTAAAAAAATATTTTATAGTAAACTTTATAACTGACAAACGTGGCTTAACAAATAAGAATTTGGCAGATTTAAAACCATTTTTAATTAATGTCAAAGGATTTGCAGGAAAAACCTTCTTGCAAAAAGCTTTTTCTATTTTTTTGATTATTATATCTTTTTTTAAGTCTTTAATTTTCTTACTTAAAATAAAAAGTGATATAGTAATGGGATTTGGCTCTTATGTTCAAGTGCCTGTTATATTAGCTGCAAAGGTTTTAAATATAAAAATTATCCTTCATGAGGCTAACCTAGTATTAGGTAATGCAAATAAATATCTGTGGAGTTTTGCTAGGGTAAGAGCCTGTGCATACAAAAATTTAAAGTCAAAAAAACATTTTGAGGTTGTGGGATTACCTGTCAGAAATGAAATAAATCTCTTGTTTAAAAATTCTTATAAATTTCCAAAAAAAAATGAAAAAATTAACTTACTTATTCTTGGAGGAAGTTTAGGATCACTAATTTTATCCAGAAAATTAAGTTATCAAATATGTATTTTGCCCAAAAGCATTAAAAAAAGACTACATATTATACATCAATCTAAAGCAGAGGATATTAAATATATTAGCAATGAATATAAAAAAAATAATATTTCATCAGAAGTTAGAGAATACTTTGAGGACATTCAAAAAAAATTCAAAAATACTACTTTGGTTATTTGTAGAGCCGGTGCTTCTACAATAGCAGAAAATTTAATTGTTGGACTTCCAGCAATATATATACCTTTGTCTAATTCTATAGATAATCATCAATTTCAAAACGCGAAGATGGTTGCAAATCAAAATGCTGGTAAAATTATTTTAGAAAGTGAAATTTTGAAGAAAAAATTTTCTAGTCTTTTATTGTCACTTTTAAATTCAAAGGAAGTTCTTGAAAGAATTTCTTATAATTGTAAAAGATTATCGACCCCTAATGCATCCAAAAAGTTATATAAGCTAGTTTCTGGAGTATTAAATGAATAGTTTTGATAAAAAATTTGGTCTTCTACACTTCATAGGAATTGGTGGAATTGGTATGAGTGGAATAGCAGAGGTGCTTGTAAATTTAGGTTATAAAGTTTCTGGTAGTGATATAGTTGAAAATCAAAATGTTTTAAGACTGAAAAGTCTCGGAATAAATATTTTTAAAGGGCATAAAAAAAGTAATATAGAGGAGGCATCTATGGTAGTAGTTTCATCTGCTATAGATCCCAATAATGAAGAGGTAATTGAAGCAAGAAAACTAAGGTTGCCCATAGTAAAAAGAGCAGAAATGTTAGCCGAACTGATGAGGTTTAAAAAGAGTATTTCAGTGGCAGGAACACACGGTAAAACTACCACCACATCACTAATGGCTACAATTTTAGAAGCAGCTAATTTAGATCCTACTGTAATAAATGGTGGAATTATAAATTCATATAAAAGTAATGCAAAAATAGGGTCTAGCGATTGGATGGTAGTGGAGGCAGACGAGTCCGACGGAAGTTTTATAAAATTACCATCGACTAATGTAATTATAACAAACATAGACTCAGAGCATTTAGATTATTATGGTAGCTTTAGAAATTTGAAAGAGGCATTTAAACAATTTATAAATAATATTCCCTTTTATGGAATGGCTATAGTCTGCTTAGACAATCCCACTGTGCAAAGTATAATTTCTGAAATAGAAGACAAAAGAATAATAACATACGGCATAAGTCCTCAAGCTGACTACAGAGCACAGAACATAGTAAATAGAGACGGACGAAGTTTTTTTACTCTAGAAATTAGTCCTAAGGTGTATTCGCCTACTAAAAGCATAAATGGAATAACATCAAACATACCAGGCATTCATAATGTACAAAATGTTTTAGCTGCCTGTGCAATGGCTGTAGAACTGGGAATAAAGCCAATGGTATTTAAAAAAGCATTAGATAGTTTTGAGGGTGTAAAAAGAAGGTTTTCTTTTTTATCTAGTTATAGAGGAGTAAAAATTTTTGATGATTATGGACACCATCCTGTCGAAATAAGGGCAACTTTGTCAGCAGCAAGAGAGGTTTCAAAAAATAAGGTAACAGCTGTTGTCCAGCCACACAGGTATAGTAGACTAAAAATGCTATTTCCTGATTTTACAACAGCATTTAATGATGCTGATACTGTCTTTATAACTAATATTTATTCAGCAGGAGAGAATGAAGATAAAAATATTAATGATGAACATTTAATTTCTGCTTTAGTGTCATCTGGACATAAAGATGTCAGAAAATATATAAACTTAGAAAATCTTAAGGAATTTTTAGAAAAAAATTTAGATGAAGGAGATTTGATTATATTTCTAGGAGCTGGAGACATTACACAATATGCTAAAAACTTTTCTGACTTTTTAAGTAAAGGAAAAAATTATGAATAAATTTCAAAATAAATCCTTATTTAATAAAGTTCCAAGAGTTGAAGGATTATTAAAGAGAAACTTTAGTTTATCCAATTTAACCTGGTTCAAAGTAGGTGGTGAGGCAGAAATTTATTTTCTCCCAAAAAATATTGATGATCTCATAAATTTTTTGAAAAATTTAAAAAAAGAAATTCCAATAAAAATATTGGGAGCAGGATCAAATACTTTGGTGAGGGATGGAGGAATAGGAGGGGTTACTATAAAATTGGCAAAAAGTTTTTCTGAAATACGTTATATGAAGAATTATAAAGTATTATTAGGTGCTGGATTAAGCTGTATTAAATTAGCCAGAGAAAGTGCGAAAAAAAGTCTCACAGGCTTTGAATTCTTCTCTGGTATACCAGGAACTATTGGAGGTGCAATAAAAATGAATGCAGGCTCTTATGGAAATCAAACATCTGATTGTTTGGACGAAGTTGTAACAATCAATAGACAAGGAAAAATAAAAAAATACCAAAGAAGCGAAATAAAAATGTCATACAGAAGTACATCATTAAAAAAAAACGAAATCATTGTCCAGGCCATATTTAGTTGTAAAAAAGGAAATCTTTTAGATATTAAAAAAAAATTAATAAAACTTAATAATGAGAGAAAAAAAACCCAACCCATAAAACTTAAAACAAGCGGATCAACATTTAAAAACCCACCCAAACTAAAAGCTTGGGAGTTAATCAGAAATAGCGGCTGTTCTGAGCTTGAAATTGGGGGAGCTAAAGTATCTTCCTTGCACTCTAATTTTATCATTAATAATGGAATAGCAAAAGCAAGTGATGTTGAGGAATTAGGAAATGTTATCAGAGATAAAGTAAAAAGAAGGTTTGGAGTGAAACTTAATTGGGAAATTAAAATTATAGGAAGTAAAAAAAAATATAGAAAGTATTTTAATGAAAAAAAATAAAACTATAGCAGTACTTAGAGGAGGATTATCTTTAGAAAATGAAGTATCAAATAGTAGTGCCAATTTCGTAATTAAGGCATTAAAATCTATTGGATACAATACTTTGGATATAAATGTTGACCACTATTTTTTAAATTGGGCAATTAAAAATAAAGGTAATGTAGATATATTCTTTAATGCTTTGCATGGTAAATGGGGTGAGGATGGAAAGATTCAAGGAGTCCTAGAATACTTGAAAGTTCCATATACACATTCCGGTGTAACTGCTTCTGCTATAGGAATGGATAAAGAATTATCAAAAAAAATCTTTAAAAATGGGGGAATTAAAGTTCCTAACGGTTTTGTTGTTTCTAAAAAAAGCCTATTAAAAAAAGATCCATTAAAGAGACCTTATATCATAAAACCTATATGTGAAGGTTCTAGTTTAGGTGTTCATATAATAAGTAAAAATAAACAAATAACAAAAATCTTAAAGGATATTAAAGAAAATAAAATTCTTGCTGAAGAATATATTTGTGGAAGTGACTATACGGTAGCACTTATGAATGGAAAATGTTTAGGAATATTAGAGATCTTACCAAATGAAAGTTTTTATAATTATTCTGCAAAATATAAAAATAAAAAAACAAAATATAGATATCCAAAAAAAACAGAACAAAAAATTATTAGTAAAATAATTAAATTAGCGAAAATAGCAAACAAGCAAATTAAAGCGACTAGCATTACAAGAGTAGATTTTAGGGTTAATGAAAAAAAAGGAGAAAATGGAATTTATGCTTTAGAAATTAATACTCAGCCAGGTCTAACGAGAACATCATTAGTGCCAAAAATAGCTAAACAGTCAGGAATAAATTTCGAAAGCTTGATAGATAGGATAGTTAAAAATGCAAAAGTTAATAAAAATTGAAAAGCTAAAAAAATTTAAGATTAAAAAGATTAATTTTTTAATGATATTGATATTATTTTTAATTTTTTTATTTACGTTTCACAATAAAATAATAATAAATTATGTAGACTATCTTCTTTCAAATCTTGGTTTTTCTTTATCTGAGGTAAAAGTAAAAGGTAATGAGTCAATACAAAGAGAAGAAATTATTAAGCATATTAAATTTAGAAATTGCATTAGTTTATTTTGTATAGATTTAAAAAAAACTAAAACTGATTTAGAAGAATTAAATTTAGTAAAAAATGCAAATGTTACATTAATCTTACCTTCTAAGTTAAATATAGAGATCCTAGAGGAAAAACCAGAATTCATCCTATACGATGGGACTACAAAGTTTTTATTAAATTATGAAGGAAAAAAAATAATTAAGGTAAAAAAAAGTATTAAAAAATACGATAATTTAATAATATTGGAAGGTAAAAATGTTATTGAAAGACTCGATGATTTAAAAGTTATTCTACAACAATCACCTTACCTGTCAGAAAAAGTTACTAGTGCAAAGTTGATTTCAAAAAGAAGATGGGCGTTAATTATATCTAATAACATTACAATAGATTTACCAGAAAAAAATCCAGCTGAAGCATTTAAAAAACTAGATTTTCTAGACAAAAAATTTGGTTTTTTATCAGATAAATTAAAGATAATTGATTTAAGAGTTAAGGACAGAATGATAATAAAGTTGAATGTAGGAGATACCAATTTTAAAGAAAGTAAAGTATGAATAATAGAACAAAATATATAGCCTCATTAGACATAGGATCTAGTAAAATATGTTGTTTATTAGCTACAAAAAATAAAAATGATATTAGTCAAATTGTTGGGCTGGGTTATAACAAAGCTAAAGGAATTAGTAATGGTGTCATAAGTGATATTAATTTAGCATCTGAAAGCATTCAAGCTGCAATTAATGAGGCAGAAAAAAAAGCAAATATAAAAATTGAAAAAGTTAATATTTCTGTATCTTCTAAGATAGTCAATACAAAACTATTCAATAAAAAAATTAATATTATAGAAGAAAAAATTAAAGATGAGGATATCAAAGAAATTTTAAATACCTTGATTGCAGACCCATATTTTAAAGATAAGCAAATTTTGCATGCCGCTCCGATTAGTTACAATATTGATGGAGCCAAAGGGATTATGAAGCCTGTGGGTATGTATGGATCTTCTTTAGAAGTAGAGTTTGTTATTTCCACAATTGGAATTAACCACTATAAAAATTATATTGAGTGTATATCAAAATGTAATATTGACATTAATAAAGTTATATACTCGGGGCTAGCATCAGGAGTAGCAGTACTAAATGATAATGAATTAACCTTAGGGGCAGTCGTTTTAGAAATAGGAGCTAAAAATACCTCATTGTCTATTTTTTCTAAAGGTAACTTATTATTTTCAGAAGTAGTAAACTTTGGCAGTAATAATATTACGGAAGCTATAGCAAGACATTTTAATATAAGTTTTTCAGAAGCAGAAAAAAATAAAATTATGCACGCTTCAGCAATAGAGCATAGTTCTGATAATGAAATTTCATTTGAGGTTCCATCTATAAATTTTGATAATAACGAAAAATTTGTACCAATTAGTAAAAAAGATTTACATAAAATTATTAAACCTTATTTAGAGGATATATTGAAGTGGACAAAGCTGATAATTAGTAAATCAGGTTATGATAAATTAATAAGTAAGCAATTAATAATAACCGGTGGTGGATCTCAACTGGATGGATTATCAATTCTTGCAAAAAATTATTTAGATTTTGAAACTAGAGTAGGATTTCCTAAAGAGTTTAAGATAAATTTAGATAATAATTTGGATCCTAGTCACTCTGTAGCATTAGGAATAATACAGAGTATTTTAAAAATTGAAGAGCAGGAAGACATAAAAGATTTAAGTATGCGTTTAACTAAAAACAATCAATTTTCCTTTTTTAGAAACTGGGTAAGTGAAAAATTTTTTTAATTATTTAAGGAGGCTATTATGACTATAAATTTAACACAACCAACAAATGAAAAACTCAAACCGCGTATCACTGTTATAGGTGTGGGTGGTGCCGGCTGTAATGCAGTAAATAACATGATAGAAGCACATCTTGAAGGAGTTGAGTTTTTAGTGGCTAATACTGATGCTCAATCACTGGCTAATTCGTTGACAGAAAGAAGGGTCCAATTAGGAGCAAAAAAAACCAGAGGGCTGGGAGCAGGAGCAAAACCAGAAGTTGGAAGAGAGGCAGCAGATGAGTCTTTGTCTGAAGTAATGGATCAGCTTGAGGGAACTCACATGTTGTTTGTAACAGCGGGTATGGGGGGAGGAACTGGTACAGGTGCAGCCCCTATAATAGCCGAGGCCGCAAGAGAAAGAGATATACTCACAGTTGGTGTTGTAACTAAACCTTTTGATTATGAGGGTATGAGGAGAATGAAAATTGCTGAAGAGGGTATTAAAAATCTAGCTAAGTCTGTAGATACTTTAATCATAATACCTAATCAAAATCTCTTTAAGGTAGCTAATAAAGATACCACTTTTACGGAAGCTTTCAAGATGGCAGATGAAGTTCTTTACAACGGCATAAAAGGCGTAACAGATTTAATTGTAAGACAAGGTAAAATAAACTTAGACTTTGCTGATATTCAAACAGTAATGCTAGAAATGGGAAAGGCTATGATGGGAACTGGAGAGGCATCTGGAGAAGATAGAGCAATTCAGGCTGCAGAGCTAGCTATTGCAAATCCGCTTCTGGATGATAGTTCAATTGCTAATGCAAAAGGGGTAATAATTAACATTTCTGGCGCTGATGTAAAGCTATATGAAATGGATGAAATTGCGGCGCTTATTAAACAGCAATGTAAAGAAGATGTAAATTTGATAGTAGGTCACACAATTGATAATGTTGGAGAAGGGGTAATAAGAGTTTCCTTGCTAGCTTCTGGTATAAATAATATTGGATTTTCTCAGGATATTAATAGTGATAACAACATGGAAATTTCAAATAGGTTTTTAAGACCAAGACTTGTCTCAAGTAGAAAGGACGAAAAAAACAATAAATTACAAGAAGGTAAAAGTTTTAATCATGCTCAATCTGATTTAGAGGAGTTTTTAGCTAAGGAGACAAATGAAGTTCTAGAAATAGATAAAGAAAATAAGACCAACCTTAATACAGACGATAAAAACAAAGATTATTTTATTCCAGAGGAAGAGATAACTGCTGAGGATAATACAAAAGAAAAAGTTGATCCATTTAAGGAAGCGGAATTAATAAATTCAAAAACAAACAATGTTGAGAAAAAAGTAGGTATAAATGAAAGTAATGCTAATACAAGTCTTATTTCAAGACTTTCTAATGTTAAAAATAAAGCAATAGATGTTGGATCAAAAGCTTTTTCTATGGTCAGTGAAGTAGCCAATAAATCATTTGAAAGCAAAGGTGAACAATCTGTAGAAAGAGAAAAATCAGATTTGGTTGGTAGAAATAATGAAAATGGAAAAGAAAGAATAGAGCCTTCCTTTCTTGACAATGCAGATCAAAATAGTGTAAGTACAACTTTTGATGATACTTTTGATAGAGGTATTATAAATGATGATGATAATATGAATATTCCATCTTTTTTGAGAAGAAATAGAGATTAATAAAAAAATGTAATATTTGTAATAAAAAGTTACTAGCTTTTTAATATGAAATTATTATTCTTTAATAATGTTAAGTAACTTTAGAAAATATCAATGTACTATTGCCGATACCGTAAATTTTTCTGGAATAGGTCTACATTCTGGTATGCTTTGTAATGTAAGACTTATACCATCTGCACCTGACACAGGAGTTGTTTTTATTAGAAAAGACCTAAGCTTTAATAATTTTATTCCTGCAGATTATAGATATATACATAAAAGCAAATTATGTACTACTTTAAAGGCTAGTAATTCTGATGCTAAAGTAATTACTGTTGAGCACCTTCTTGCTGCTATTAAAGGAAACAATATAGATAATATTAAAATAGAAATTGACTCACAGGAAATACCTATTTTAGACGGCTCTGCTAAAGAATTCGATGATATAATAAAAAATGTAGGTGTAGTAGAGCAAAAAAAATTTTTTAAAAAATACTTAATAGTGAAAAAAAATATTTCAGTTCAGACTAAAAACAGCTCTTTTTCTATTGCTCCAAGTAATTGTTTTGAAATTGAATGTACTGTAGAATTTCCGGATCCGATAGGTAAACAAACTGTTAAACTAGGAAAAAGTTTCTCTAACATATATGATAGAGTAAAAAGTGCAAAGACTTTCTGCTATTATGAAGATATAGAGACAATGAAGAAAAATAATCTAGCTAAGGGTGGAAGTCTTGAAAATGCAATAGTTATTAAAAATGGATCAATACTGAATTCAGAATTTGATGATCAAACTAATTACTTTGCAAAACACAAAACATTAGATATTTTAGGCGACCTTTCCTTAATGAACTTTAATATTATTGGAAAAATCTCAGTGTATTATCCTGGTCACGAATTAAATAGATTGGGCATGTTAGAAATTTTCTCAAATCTTTCTAATTATAGTATATATCAATACAATAAAGAAAAAAATTTCAAATCCCAAGATAATATGCTTTTTGCTTAATTAGCTGACTACATACCAGAATAATTTGGCCCGTCACCACCTTCCGGTGGCACCCAACTAATATTTTGATATGGATCCTTTATATCACATGTCTTACAGTGAAGACAGTTTTGAAAATTTATTTGCAAATAACTTTCAGCATTTTTTTTTACAATCTCGTATACATTTGCAGGACAGTACCTTGTTTCAGGAGAGTCAAACAACTTTAAATTTTTTTCAATAGGCACACTTTCATTTTTTAAAAATAGATGACACGGCTGATCTTCCTTATGATTAGTGCCTGAAAAAGATAGATTAGTTAAACGGTCAAAGCTATATTTATTATCATACTTAGGATAATCTAGTTTTTTAGAACTAGCTTTTGGATTAATAGATAAATTGTCCTTCTTTTTATGTTGTAAAGTCCAGGGTGTTTTTCCTTTAAAAATTTTTTGATCTATAAAGGTATTTAGCAAACCAGGCAAAAGTCCATACTTAAATCCAGGCCTAACATTTCTAACTTTATAAAGTTCCTTATAAATTGAACTTTTGTTAAAATTATTAGAATAATTTTTCAATTCTCTATCTTGATGACCATTTGTTTTTGCCTCCCAATAAGCTTCAGCAGCCAGCATACCAGAGCTTATTGCGGTATGAGTTCCTTTGATTTTTAGAACATTTAAAGTACCTGCATCACAACCTATTAAAAGTCCACCTGGAAAAGTCATTTTGGGTAGGGATTGGAAGCCACCCTCGTTCAAAGCTCTGGCACCATAAGATATTCTTTTACCATTTTTTAAGTAGTTAGATATTTTTGGATGAGTTTTAAAGTTTTGAAACTCCTGGTAAGGACTCAAATAAGTATTTTTATAATCTAAACCAACTACAAAACCTATAGAAACAGTGTTTTTATTTAGTTTATAAAGAAATGATCCTCCATATGCATTATTATAAAGTGGCCAACCTATTGAGTGTATAACTGATCCCAAAGGCAAGTTTTTGTCATCAACCTCCCAAAGTTCTTTAATTCCTATGGCATACGTTTGAAATTTATTATCTTGATATAAATTAAACTTTTCAATTAAGCTTTTTCCTAAATGCCCTCTGCATCCTTCTGCAAAAAAAGTTTGCTTAGCTTTTAAAGCTATTGGCGGTTCATATAAATTTGATTTTTCTCCATTTCTGGTAATTCCTTTTTCACCACTAAGAATTCCTATTACATTATCATTATTATCATATATAATTTCCTTAGCAGTAAAACCCGGAAATATATCTACCCCCAAACCTTCTGCCTGAACAGCTAACCACTTACAAAGATTGCCTAAACTTATAATATAATTATTATCATTTTTCATGTCCTCTGGTAGTAATAAGGACGGTAATTTAAAGCTATTTTTTTTTGTTAAGAATAAAAATTCTTCTTTTTGTACTTTTGTTTGGACAGGAGCATCCATCTCTTTCCAATTAGGAAATAATTCTGTCAAAGAGTTAGGTTCTAGTATAGCACCTGAAAGGATATGTGATCCCACTTCCGCTCCTTTTTCAATTATACAAACTGATATATCTGGTGAAAGCTGTTTTAATCTTATAGCAGCCGAAAGACCAGCAGGACCAGCGCCTATAATTGATACATCATATTGAATTTCTTCATACGCCATATATTAAGAATAGTGACTATAAAAATTTTTGCAATTTTTTTAACAAAATTTCATGTAGAGTTTTATTATTAGTGGCACAAACTGTATCATTTGAACCAATATCTTTACCATCCCAAGTAGTTAAAATACCTCCAGCATTTCTTATTATTGGTTCTATTGCAGCTACATCCCAAATATTTATATCTCTTTCTATTACTGCATCAATTAGCCCTTCTGCGCATCTAAGATAACCCATAACATCTGTCCCCCATCTTACATAATTAAACTTTTCAAAAATTGATTTATTTATATCACTAAAATTTTTAAACATTTTGGGATCCGTACTTCCGAGGGTGGCATCTGACAACTTTGTTAATTTAGAGGTACTAATTTTCTTATTATTTAAAAATGAACTTTTATTATCACTCCAATATCTTTCCTTAAGTACAGGTTGATCAACTAATCCTAGTATATATTCATTATCATATTTCAAGCAAATCATAATGCCAAATACAGGTATGCCTACTGCAAAAGCTTTAGTACCATCTATTGGGTCTATAATCCATGTATATTTAGACTTTTTACGAGTAAAGCCTTTTTCTTCTCCCAGTACATTATGATCAGGAAAACTTGAAAATATTGATTTTCTAATAACATTTTCGATTTTAATATCTACATCAGTAACTATTTCTTTTCTATTTTTGATTTTTTTAAAGCTTCTAGATAGGTTACTGGATTTATAATTTTTTATTAAAATTTTTCCAGTTTTATCTGCAAGATGATGAGCGAAAGATAAGTACTTTTTATTTTCTGAAATCATTATATTATTAAATAGAATATACTTATAAAAATATGCTATTAATTTATAAAAATAAATTATTTTTTTCAAAGACCTTATTAACTATGTTTTTGGTATTTATGGTCTCTTGCTCTTCTAATAAAAAAAAAGAAATTACCTATGAGGAAAGAAGTCTAAAAACAATTTACAGTAGTGCACTAAATAAGCTCACTGATGATGAATACGAGGAGGCTGTTACTGAATTTGACGAAGTAGAAAGGCAACATCCATATTCATTATGGGCAAGAAAAGCCATAATAATGTCTTCTTACGCAAGTTATAAAGATAGAGACTTTGTAAAGGCAGAAATAAATTTAAAAAGGTATATTAGTTTGTATCCGGCCTCTGATTTAGTTCCTTATGCTCAATATCTTTTAGGAATGTGTTATTTTGATCAGATAATAGATGAAAAAAGAGATCAAACCTCTGTATATAGTGCATATCAAACTTTTAAAATCATAATAGACAGATATCCGTCTACTAAATATGCGAAAGATGCTTACTTCAAAATAATTTTTTTAGAGGACGTATTAGCTGCAAAAGAAATAAACGTAGGAAAAACATATTTATCTTTGAAAAAATATATATCAGCTGTGAAAAGATTTAAAAATGTTGTAAATAACTATCAAACTACCTCTTATGTTCCTGAAGCTTTACACCGTTTAGTTGAAATATATATAATTCTTGGAGTAAATGAGGAAGCTTTAATAAATGCAAGAGTTTTAGGACATAATTTTCCAGATAGTAAATGGTATAAATATAGCTATAAACTACTTAAAGATAAAAAACTTATAAATTAATGATTAAGTCTATTTTAATTAAAAATATTGTTTTGATAGAAAATCTTAAAATTAATTTTGATAAAGGTTTATCAGTTTTTTCTGGAGAAACAGGAGCTGGTAAATCTATTTTATTACAATGTTTAAGTTTAGCTACTGGTAGACGGGCAGATGTAAGTTTTCTTAGAAAAGGAACAGATGAAGGAAGTGTTACAGTTGAGTTTAACATTAAAAATAACAATCTTCTTATAGAGAAGCTAAATAACCTTGGAATAAGCCTTGAAAATGATAATCTTTTCTTAAGAAGAGTGTTATATAAAAATGGAAAAAGTAAAGCTTTTATAAGTGATACTCCGGTAACAGTAGGACTATTACAAAAAATTGGATCAGATCTGGTAGAGATTCACGGACAAAATGAAAAGATTGGACTTTTAGATCCAGGATCTCACATTAAATTGTTAGATAAATATGGAGGTCATTCAGATTTATTATTAGAAATAAAAAAAAAGTATGATAATTTCATGCAACTTTCTAGAATTTTTCTAGAAGCAAACGAACTAATTAATAAAAAAAAAAAAAATGCAGAGGAACTTAAAAATAATATTAGCTTAATAAAAAAATTAAATTTAAAAGAAAATGAGGAAAAAATACTTAAGTCTAAAAAATCTTTTCTTTCTCAATATGAGAAGATATTTAGTATTGTAAATAATATTTATTTTATATTGAACGACGAAAGTAACAACTTTAGCAGCGAATTATCTACTAATTCAGTAAAACTTGAGAATTTAATAGATAAGAATAATGAAATTCAAGAATTAAAACAAATTAGTCATTCAATTAATCAGATATTAATTGAGTCTAAAGAAGTAATAAATAATATCAAATTAATAAGAGAAAACTATCACTTCGATCAAAAAGAGTTGGAAGAGATTGAACAGAGACTTTTCGATATAAATAATTTAGCACGCAAATTTGATACTTCTCCATCTGAATTAAATCAAATCTTAGCAGATTTAGAAAGCAGTTTTACAAATATAGATAATGAAGCTCAAAAAATTAATGAAATAAATGAGAAGCTTAACTTAGCAGAGAACAGTTTTCACGATTTATGCAAAAAACTCTCTTTAAAAAGAGACTTAGCATCTAAAAAGTTACAGGAAGAAATAAATAAAGAACTTATTCCTCTAAGGTTGATTAATTCTAATTTCACCGTAGATATTGAGAAAAAGCATAAAGAGCAGTGGAATCAAAACGGATCAGAACTAGTTAGATTTTTAGTAACATTAAATAGGGGAACTACAGAAGCTGAAATTCATAAAGTTTCATCTGGAGGGGAATTATCGAGGCTAATGTTAGCAATTAACCTAGCTTTAGCTAAAAGTATTTCTCCCAAAACACTAGTTTTTGATGAAGTAGATAGTGGTGTTAGTGGAGCTACTGCGGATAAAGTTGGTGCAAGATTATTTGAATTATCAAAAGTTCAACAGGTTTTAGTTGTTACTCATTTACCCCAAGTAGCTTCTAGAGGAACAAGTCATTTTAGATCTTATAAATTTTACGACAGAACAAAAACATTTACTGGAGTAGAAAAACTAGATGAAGAAAAAAGAGTAAAAGAAATAGCTAAAATGATATCTGGAGAAGAAATAACAGGGGATGCAATAAAAGTAGCAAAGCAGCTTTTAAACGAAAATTAATGAAGATGAATAAAGAAGACTTAATAAAAAAAAAAATGAAGGATCTCTCAGATCAAATTAACTATCATGACGATTTATATTATAAACAAAACAAGCAAGAAGTCTCAGATGAAGAATATGATAAATTAAGAAGTGATTTACTAGATCTAGAAAAAAGGTTTCCTAAATTAGAAAAAGATAATAGTCCTAATCAAAAAGTTGGAAAGATAGATATTCAACAATTTGAGACAATAAGACATAATTCTCCAATGTTGTCTTTAAATAACGCTTATAATAAAGAGGAGGTTAAAAGTTTTTATGAAAAAATTGCAAATACAATAAATAAAGAATTTTATATTCTAGCTGAAACGAAAGTTGACGGTCTTTCTGCATCATTAAGATACAAAAATAGAAGGTTAAAAATAGGATTAACCAGAGGAGACGGAGAAAGAGGAGAAGAAATTACTAGAAATCTAGAACATGTAGAAGGAATTAAAAAAATCTTACCTAATGATTTTCCAGAAGACCTTGAAATAAGAGGAGAGATTTTTATGAAAAAAAATATATTTATAGAGCTAAACAAAAATAGAAAAAAAAAAGGATTGCCTTTATTTTCTACACCTAGAAACGCTGCTGCAGGTTCTGTAAGACAATTAGATCCAAAGATAGCAAAAGATAGGATGCTCAGTTTTTACGGATATTCTATTATCGGAGGAGAGAAATTTTTTGGAAATTCTCTAATGGACATCAGAAAAATATTAAAAAAATATAATTTTTCTCTAAATGAACCCTCAGCATTTTGCTCAGATGTTGAAGAAATGATAAACTTTTACAATAAGGTCAACGATATTAGAGGTTCATTAAATTACGATATTGATGGTATTGTTTACAAGCTAGATGATATAAAGGAGCAATCAAAACTAGGTGAGACTTCGAGATGGCCTCGATGGGCTTTAGCTCATAAGTTTCCTGCCGAGAATGCGGTCACAATTGTTGAAGATGTGTCTTTCCAAGTTGGAAGAACAGGTACGATAACGCCAGTAGCAATTCTTAAAGAGGTAAAAATTGGTGGTGTTAAAATAAGTAGGGCTACACTACATAATCAAGATGAAATTAAAAGACTTAACTTATCAATAGGAGATATTGTAAGTATTCAAAGAGCAGGGGATGTTATACCAAAAATAACTAGTGTTATAAAAAAATCTAAAAATCCTGTAGATATAAATTTTCCAGAATTTTGTCCTAGTTGTAATAGTAGACTTCAAAGACTGGAAAAAGAAGCTGCTATAAAATGTTTGAATATCTATGATTGTAAGGAGCAAAAAATAAATAGTTTAATTCATTTTGTATCTAGGAATGCTTTTGATATTTCAGGTTTAGGTGACAGACAAGTTAGAATGTTTTGGGAAGCTAATTTCGTTAAAAACTTTTGCGATATTTTTTTACTAGAGGAAAAAGTGATTAGTAAAAAAATTTACTTAACAGAAATAGAAGGTTTCGGTGAAAAAAGTATTTCTAATTTACTGAAATCCATAAATGCTAGTAGGAATATTAACTTTGATAAATTTATTTACTCATTAGGAATTAGACATGTTGGTCAGGGCATTGCTCTTATACTTTCTCGTAAATTTAAAAATTTGGAATTATTTTGTAATTATTTTTTAGAAACAAATCCTGTAGACAAGATTAGTGGAGTAGGAGATGTTATCATTAAAAGCATTAAAGACTATCTTGAAGAAGAATTAAACATTTCACAAATACGAAGGTTAGAAAAAGTTATAAAAATAAATTATGAAAAAAAAGAATTCAATAAATATTCAGACAAAATTATAGTTATTACTGGTACTTTTAACAAATATTCTAGAAAAGAATTAGAACAAAAACTAATTAGAATGGGAGCAACTGTTTCATCTAGTGTAACAAAAAAAACAGATTATTTATTCTCTGGAGAAGCGCCTGGTAGTAAACTAGAAAAAGCAAAAAAGTTAGGGATAAAAATTTTCTATTTATTAGATGTTGAAAAAGAAATAGAAAGTTAGTTGTTTAGAGTCTTTGTGTACCAAAGCAGCTCGTTGAAAAATAAATTAAATCTTTGCTCAGCATCATTTACATCTATAGGAATACCATTGTTATCAAAAAAATTTGACACTTTAGGTTGAAACATTCCAAACTTTATAGGAGGACAACCTAGTTGAGAAAGCATTGCCCTTAGAGGACTCTGAACTCTTACTCCAGCTAAATCTCCACTAGAATAAGTACATACACATGAAGGTTTTCTATTAAATTCTGAATAATAATAATTAAAAATATTAATCAATGCTGGAGGTGGCATATGATTATATTCAGCACTCACTACAATAAAAGCATTAGCTTTATTTAAGGTTCTGTGAACTTTTTTAATATTCTCAGGAACTTTTAGTTTTTTAAAATCAGCATATCTTTTGTCAAGTAAGGGAAGTTTTATCTCAAGAGGATCAATAATAGAAGATCTATGTCCTTTGCTATTAATTTGATTTTTTATAAATTCAACAAATCTAATTCCAAGTCTTTTTCTTCTTGTTGATCCATAAAGAATTGTAAAATTATATTTTTTAATTATATCTCTTTGCACTGATTTTTTAACCATATTTTTTCTTTCTTATTTAAAAAAGGACCTATGTTTTTTATAACACTTTTATGATAATTATTTAACCATTTCTTTTCTTTATGATTTAAAAGTGAAGCATCTATAAGCTCTCTTTCGTAGGGTGCTAGGGTTAGTGTTTCTAAAATAATAAATTTTTTTTTATTGTAATTTATTTTTTTTGTATAAACTAAATTTTCTATTCTAATGCCATATTTGCCATTTCTATAAAGTCCCGGTTCATTAGAAAATACCATATTGTCATAAATAGGCAGTTTATTCTTTAGGGATATGCTAAATGGACCTTCATGTACATTTAAACAAAACCCTACTCCATGGCCTGTACTATGTGCAAAATCTTCACCAACTTCCCATAATTTTTTTCTTGCTACCACATCTAGAAAAGAACCAGGAGCACCAGGTGGAAATATAGAAAGATTTACATTAATATGACTCTTTAAAACTGTTGTGTAATCAAATTTAACCTTTCTATCGTTTTTCTTTGATCTTGAAATTGTCCTTGTTACATCAGTAGTACCATAAAAATATTGTCCCCCACTATCCAACAATAAAATATCAGCTTTATTAATTTTTTTATTAAGTGTTTCATTTGGTTGATAATGAATAATTGCACCATTTTTTCCTGCTCCTGCAATAGTAGGAAAAGAGGTGCAAATAAAATATTTATTTTTTTTTCGTATAGAATTAATTTTTTTTACGATTTCTAATTCTGTTAAAGCACCATTATAATTCTTGTACCAATATAAAAACTTACACAGTGCAACTCCATCTAATATATGAGCTTTTTCTGTACATTTAATTTCCGTTTTGTTTTTAATAGATCTTAAAGATAATATTATATCATTTTTACTTATTATATTATCTGAAACCTTATTAAATACATTATAATTAAATAATGATAATCTTCTTTGATCTACAATAATTTTAGATTTTTTTTTGCACTCTTTTTTAAGAGTTTCCTCCAGCTTATTTAAAGAAAAAATTTTAGTTTTTTTGGGGAATTTTTTTTTTATATTTGCAGGTATACTGCTGTTTTCAAAAAAGACTTTTTGATCATTTTTACTTATTAAAGAGCAACAAAAGGTTATTGGCGTATGAGGAAGATCCCTGCCTCTTAAATTATTTAACCAAGCAACGGACTCACTATCCTGAATAAACAAATAGTCTGCTTTTTCTTGAAGTAAATAAGAATATATTTTATCCAATTTCTTATTGTTGCTAAGTCCTACATATTTTTGAGACAAAAAAAAGATTTCTTCTGTATTTTGAATTTTTGTTTCTCTTTTCCACAAATCATCAATCAAACTATGATCAATCGCTTTGATTTTTAAACTGGTATTATTTATTGCTTGTTTTAAACTTAAGTAATCGCTCTTACTTATTGTTTTAGTATCTATGCCTGCTTGTCCATATTTTAAATGATTTTTTTTTAGGAAATTGTAAAGACTCTCATTAGATATATTAATTATTTCACATTTTAAACCCTTTGTCTCATTTTTAGCTTGTAAAAGATATCTTCCGTCAGTAAACAAAAACAGCTTATCTAAAGTAACTAATAGTGAACCTGCAGATCCTGAAAAACCACAAATCCAATTTAAACGTTCCTTATTAGGAGGTACATACTCGGATAAATATTCGTCGTTATGAGGTACTATATAAGCATCCATATTATTTTCTCGCATTAATTTTCTTAAGCTAGCTATTCTTTTCTTTAAATTATTAAGCATTTTTGATTAAGTAATTTTTTTTTACTTTTTTTATGTTAGTTTTTGAAAAAGACACTTCAGCATTTTCCCCTTCTATATTTTCGATAATACCATAACCAAATTTTTGATGAAAAACTTTATCGCCTATAATTAATGAGTTTTCTTGACTTTCTAAATTACTAAACCCAATTAAGTCTCCTTTATATTCAGAGTTATTTTTATTGCTAGCATTTTTAAAAAAAAGATTAATTGTAGAAACATTTTTTTTTGGTAATTCTTTTAAAAATCTTGAAGGTGAACAAAATAGCCAATTACCATGGATATATCTAGTATTTGCATATAAAATCCACACTTTTTTTCTAGCTCTTGTTAATCCAACATAAGCAAGTCTTCTTTCCTCTTCAAGTCCTTCGTTTAGGCTTTCATCTAAAGATTTTTTATTAGGAAATATTTCCTCTTCCCAACCAGGAAGAAATACATGATCAAACTCTAAGCCTTTAGCAGCATGCAGAGTGAGTAAATTAACAGAGTCTTTTTTATTATTTAGATTATTATCCATAACTAACTGAATATGCTCAAGAAAACTTCCTAAAGTATCAAATTCAGAAATGGCAGTTACTAACTCCTTAAGATTTTCCAATCTACCTTCTGCCTCTACGGACTTATCATTTTGCCACATCTCAACATAACCTGACTCCTCTAATATTATCTCTACTAAGTTTGTAGTAGATAATTCTTTTGATTTAGCTTTCCATGTTTTAAGATAATTTAAAAAATTCCTTAAATTAGCTGAGGTTTTTACATTAAAGTGATTGCTTTCAGACAAATTGTAGCAACTTTCTAACAATGAAATATTATTTTTTCTTGCATTAGTTTCAATTTCTAAAATAGATTTTGCACCTAAGCCTCTTTTAGGAACATTTATTATACGTTCAAATGCTAAATCATCAGCATCGTTAGCTACTAAGCGTAAATAAGCCATAGCATCCTTAATTTCTAGTCTTTCGTAGAACTTGGTTCCCCCGATAATTTTATATGGTAATCCTATTTTTATAAATCTATCTTCAAAAAATCTAGTCTGATAACTAGCTCTTACTAAGATGGCAAAAGTTGATAAATGTTTTCCATTTTTATATCGATCTTCAATTAGATCACTAACTGAAAGTGCTTCTTCTTCTGAGTTAGAGGTATTTATAATACTAACTTTCTCTCCCGTATCACCTTTAGTCCATAAATTTTTTCCTAATCTTGCTTTATTTTTTTTTACAAGACCATTTGCAGCTTCCAATATATTTCCAGTAGATCTATAATTTTCTTCTAATTTTATTATTGTAGTATTATTATATGTTTCTTCAAAATGTAGGATATTTTTTACTTCTGCACCTCTCCAAGAGTATATTGATTGATCGTCATCTCCAACAGCGCAAATATTTTGATGTTTCTGAGCTAATAGCTTCAACCAGGTATGTTGGCATTGATTAGTATCCTGATATTCATCAACTAAAATATACTTAAATTTCTCTCTATAATAATTCAGTATGTCTAGATTATTTTTGAAAATTTTGATGTTGTGCAAGAGCAAATCCCCGTAATCAACTACATTTAAAGTAAGAAGTCTATTTTGATATGTTTTATAAAGTTTTTTACTGCTTAAATTTCCAAACTCATGATCATCAGGTATATCTTCAGGATTAAGAGCTTTATCTTTCCACCTTTGGATAATAATATGAAATAGCCTAGCCGGCCATCTTTTCTCATCTACATTGTGGTAAGATAAAACCTGTTTTACAAGTCTTACTTGGTCGTCTACATCAATTATTGAAAATTGTTTTTTAAGACCAACTAATTCAGGATGTTCTCTTAAAATTCTTGCCCCCATAGCGTGAAAAGTTCCTATCCACCAACCAGCAGTGCTTACTTTAAGCATTTCTTCAACCCTTTCTTTCATTTCACTGGCAGCTTTATTTGTAAAGGTAACTGTTAGAGTTTCAAATGGTTGGGCAAGATTATTACATAATAAATTAGCAAGTCTAGTGGTTAAAACTTTAGTTTTACCTGTTCCAGCACCTGCTAGTATCAAAAGTGGCCCGGAAGTATGCAAAACTGCATTTTTTTGATTTTCATTAAGTGAATCTAAGAAATTTGCTAACAATGCTTAATTAATAATAAAATTAACCAGTGAGAAAAATACCCATTAGTATCAGTAAAATTGCAATTATTACACATCCTTTAATTGTAAAATCAATAAAACCCTTCCAGGTTTTTTTGTGATCTTCTAAGTATTTTTTTTCATCATATGACATATAACACCTTATATATTAATTAATAACATACGAGAGATTAAAATGAAAAACAATCTGAATTTAAAAAAAAATTTAAATAATTTTATCAAAATATATCTAGAAATGTTAGTCAGTATATGTTAGCAATAATTATTATTATAATAAATAAGAATTTTGATTAAAATGCTCTATATAAGAGTATATAGTAAATTATTACTAATTGAAAAAAGGTAAAAATGAACACAACAATAAAAACTATTTTATTTACTTTAATTTCACTAGCTTGCATTGCTTTAAATGCATTTTCGATGGCCAATGATGAGGGTATGGGAATTGCAAAAAATTGGGGAATTGATTTGCAAATACCTAATTCTGAAGTTGCTACTGATGTATATAATATGCACTTTTTTGTGCTAATAATAATGGCACTTATAACATTATTTGTTTTAGCTTTACTTTTATGGGTTGGTTACAGATATTCTGAAAAAAATAATAAAACTCCATCAAAAAGAGTACACAATACTTTCATAGAAATTTTATGGACCGCCATTCCCGTGCTAATTTTGGTCATTATTTCAATACCGTCTTTTAAACTGCTCTATAAACAAGATGTTATACCAGAACCTGATTTAACAATAAAAGCAATAGGCTATCAATGGTATTGGGGCTATGAATATCCAGATCATGGAAATTTTTCTTATGAAGCTTTCATGCTACAAAGTAAAGACGAGTTAGAAGATAATAGACCTTTTAAGAGAATGTTAACTACAGATACGATAGTAGTTGTTCCTGTAAATAAGATAGTTAGAGTTCAAGTTACTGCAGGGGATGTTCTTCACAGTTGGGCAGTTCCCTCATTAGGAGTTAAGACAGATGCCGTTCCCGGTAGATTAAATGAAACCTGGTTTAAAGCTGATAGAACCGGTATTTACTATGGAATGTGTTCAGAATTATGTGGAGTTAACCACCAATCAATGCCTATAGAAGTTCATGTTGTTTCAGATAGCGAATTTGCAGCATGGATAGAAGAATCTCAAAAAAAATATGCTAACAGTAATGAATTTATAAAAGTTTCGTCGAAATAAAAAAAGGAGTATGTAATGGTATCTACAGTAATTGAACATGATCATGATCATCATATAAAGGGATGGAGAAGATGGGTTCTTTCTACCAACCATAAAGACATAGGATCAATGTATTTAATTTTTGCTATTATTGCAGGAATTATTGGTGGCATTATGTCTCTGATCATGAGAACAGAGCTAGCAGCTCCAGGTGATGGAATTTTAAACGGAAATTATCAAATGTACAATGTACTCACTACAGCTCACGGACTCATTATGATCTTCTTTATGATAATGCCTGCTATGATAGGAGGTTTTGGTAATTGGTTTGTGCCAATTATGATAGGCGCTCCTGATATGGCATTTCCAAGAATGAATAACATAAGTTTTTGGCTGCTTGTACCAGCTTTTATCCTACTCATGGCTAGCCCTTTTGTTCAGGGTGGTGCAGGTACTGGATGGACAATTTACCCTCCATTATCAAGTGCTTTAGGTCATGCAGGGCCTGCTGTAGACATGGCCATATTGAGTTTACACTTAGCTGGTGCATCATCTATTCTTGGTGCAATTAACTTCATTACTACTATCTTTAATATGAGAACACCCGGAATGACGTTACATAAAATGCCTTTATTTGTATGGTCAATTTTGGTTACAGTTTTCTTATTAGTTCTATCTTTGCCTGTTTTAGCTGGAGCAATTACCATGCTGCTTACTGATAGGAATTTTGGAACCGCTTTTTTCGCTCCAGAAGCTGGAGGAGATCCTATATTATTTCAGCATTTATTTTGGTTCTTTGGTCATCCTGAAGTATATATTTTAATTTTGCCAGCATTTGGAATTGTAAGTCATGTTGTTTCTACATTTTCAAGAAAACCTGTTTTTGGATATTTGGGAATGGCATATGCAATGGTATCAATTGGAGTCGTTGGTTTTGTAGTCTGGGCTCATCATATGTATACAGTAGGTTTAGATGTAGACACTAAAGCTTATTTTACTGCAGCAACAATGGTAATTGCAGTGCCAACCGGAATTAAAATCTTTAGTTGGATAGCAACTATGTGGGGTGGATCAATAAAATTCACTACACCTATGTTATTTGCTGTCGGTTTTATTTTCTTATTTACTCTTGGTGGTGTAACCGGCGTAGTTTTAGCTAATGCTGGAATAGATACAGTTTTACATGATACCTACTACGTGGTCGCCCATTTTCATTATGTTTTATCTTTAGGGGCTGTTTTTGCTTTATTTTCAGGTTTTTATTATTGGTTTGGCAAAATTTCTGGAAGGCAATATGATGAATGGATGGGCAAAGTTCACTTTTGGTTAATGTTTGTAGGAGTAAACCTAACATTTTTTCCTATGCATTTTCTTGGTCTACAAGGTATGCCTAGAAGGTATGCTGACTACCCAGATGCTTATGCAGGTTGGAATGCTGTAGCTACATACGGATCTTATATTTCTGGTATTGCAGTAATATGGTTTGTTATTATTCTATTTAGGACTCTGTATTTTGGTAAAAAGTGTGCAGACAATCCTTGGGGAGGAAAACCTGATACTTTTGAATGGAAAACGACTTCACCACCGCCATTTCATACTTATGATGAACTTCCAAAACTTGACGAAAGTAGTAAAGGTAATCACTAGTCGAGTTCAGCTGAGCAATAATGTTGAAAACAGCCTCTAATAGACTTAAAGAAAATATAGAATTTGGATCTATAGGGGCTTACTTTAGTTTGCTTAAACCAAGGGTGATGTCATTAGCTATATTTACAGCACTTTGTGGACAAGTTTTAGCTTTAAAAATAAATACTTTACATCCGATTTTATTTTTAATCTCGCTCTTTAGTATAGCGATAGGCGCAGGAGCAGCGGGATGCATCAATATGTGGTATGACAGAGATATTGACGCAAAAATGAAAAGAACTAAAAGTCGTCCAATACCGTCAGGAATTATAAAACCAGATGAGGCATTAGGGCTGGGAATTATTTTGAGCATTTTATCCGTAGTTTTATTGGGTTTAGCGTCCAATCTTTTGGCAAGTTTTCTTTTAGCTAGCTCTATTTTATTTTACATTTTCGTTTACACAATGTGGCTCAAAAGAAAGTCTTATTATAATATTGTAATCGGAGGAGCAGCAGGAGCCTTACCACCTTTAATCGGCTGGGTTTCGGTAACTAATCATATTAGTTTTTTCCCAATAATACTTTTTTTGATAATTTTTATATGGACCCCACCACATTTCTGGGCTTTATCTCTTTTTTCAGAAAATGACTACGAGAAGGCTGGAATTCCAATGCTTCCTAACGTTCTTGGCAAAAAAGAAACTAAAAAAAGTATAATAAAATATTCGTATTTTATGTATTTCATTTCTTTTTTACCATACTTGCTAGACTATGCTAGTGATTTTTATTTGGCTATTATGTTGATATTAAATACATATTTCCTCTATCTGGCACACCAAATTGATATTAATGATCATAAAACTTCTAAAAAATTATTTAAATTTTCTATAATTTACTTGTTTCTACTTTTTATAGCATTTCTTGCGGATTATTTTTTTCAATTCTTATTAACTAAATAAAGTGAAAAAAAAGTATTTTATAGCATCTTTGGTAATCCTTTTAATATTTTTAATTTATATAGTTACAATTTTAAAAATGTCGGGTCAATGAAAAAGATTAAAAATAATAAAAATATAAGCCTTGCAATTACTATATTTGCAATACCTGCGCTAATGTTTCTTTTGTCTTATGCATCTGTTCCACTTTATAACTTATTTTGTAAAGTTACAGGGTATGGAGGCACAACCCAAGAAGCATTAAAACCTTCAGATGTTGTTTTGGATAAAAAGATAAAAGTTAGATTCAATGCAGATACGCAAAAAAATTTAGGAGTATATTTTCAACCAGTTAAAAGATCTATAATTACAAAATTTGGAAAAACTAATTCAATTGAGTATAAAATTTCAAATAAGTCAAATAAGTCAATACAAGTTATTGCATCTTATAATGTTACTCCTCAAAAGGCAGGAATATACTTTAATAAGCTCGATTGTTTTTGTTATGAAGAAAGCACCTTGAGTCCTGGTCAAACTGTTTTTTTACCTGTCACTTTTTTTATAAGTCCAGATTTGTATAGCGACCCTAATACTAAAGAAATAAAATCAATAACGCTTAGCTATACTTTTTTCGACACAGATAACATTAATGTTAGAAATTTTTAATAAGCTAGATTATAATTAAATTTTAAAGAGGTTAAAATATGTCAAATACAAAACAGTCTCATCCGTATCATTTGGTAGAGCCAAGCCCCTGGCCACTGGTGGGTTCCATTTCAGCTTTAGTTCTAGCTATTGGAGCTATAATGTTCATGCACAAAATTAACTTTGGTGAGTGGATTTTTGGTATAGGAGGTTTTTTAGTAATTTTAACAATGTTTGGCTGGTGGCGAGACGTTATAAGAGAGGCAGAACATGAGGGTCACCATAATGCTTTTATACTAATAGGTTTAAGATATGGAATGGCTTTATTTATAGCATCTGAGGTTATGTTTTTTGTTGCTTGGTTTTGGGCATTTTTTGACGCTAGCATATTTGCTGATGAAGCTATTCAATACAGCAGGGTTACTTTTACCGGAGGGGAATGGCCTCCTAAAGGAGTTGAGACATTTGATCCATTTCATCTACCACTTTTAAATACAGTAATCTTATTAACATCTGGTACCACATGTACTTGGGCGCATCATGCGCTTATAGAAGGAAAAAGAAAAACGGTTATATGGGCATTATTAGCTACCATTGGACTAGGTATTTTATTTTCATTTGTTCAGGCATACGAATACAGCCATGCAAAATTTGCATTTGGCGATGGAATTTATAGTTCTACTTTCTTTATGGCAACAGGATTTCATGGATTTCATGTTTTAGTGGGAACAATTTTTTTAATAATAATTCTATTTAGAACTTTAGCAGGGCACTTTAAACCAGAACAACATTTCGGGTTTGAGGCTGCTGCCTGGTATTGGCACTTTGTAGATGTCGTATGGCTATTTTTATTTTTTTCTATCTACTGGTGGGGGGGATAGTATAAAAAGTGCACTTTCGTTAATTGCAATTTTTTTTAATAATTGTCCTAGATGCTCTAAAGGAACAGTATTTGAAGGTTTAGTATCACTGCAAAAAGAATTTAAATCATGTGAAATTAGTTTTCATGCTTATCAGATAGGATCTGTAGCTTCATTGATAACTACATTTTTTTTATGTTTATTCGCTGTTCAGGTTTCTTTCGTATTAGACAGAAAACAAGAATTATCTATAATTGAACTAGCTTTTTCATTTACATTGCTTATTTTAATATTAAGCGCACTTCTTTTAAGAATTAATAAATATTTTTTAATTAATAGAATTTTAGAACTAAATTATGATGAAAAAAAATAAAACTATTAACACAATCAGAATTTATCTAATATTTTCTTTAGCTTTTTACCTGTTGTTATGCTTAGGAATGTGGCAATTAAATAAGCACAAAATTAAAAAATATAACAAGAGTTTAATCGCTTCTGAAGAAAATCAAAAACCTAATGAATTATTAAGTCTTAAAAAGAATATAAGTAATTTTCAGACTATTATGATAAAAGGAGACTTATTAGAAGATAAAACTTTATTTTTTGAGCCAAGAACGCATAAGGGAAAAGTCGGCTATCATTTAATTGTGCCGTTACAACTCGGTAGCGAATATGTTTTAGTAAATAGAGGCTTTACTCTAAATAAAAAAAAAAAAGAAAAGGATAATATTATAGAAAATATTAATGGGTTTATAATCAAATTTCCTAAACCAAAATTCTTTGAACTTGAGAATGATTTAAAAAACGATAAATGGTACTCTTTAAATTTGGAAGAAATTTCTGACTCTCTAAATATTAATTTAGAGCCATATTTAATTTATGAAACCAATAATACTTCAAATGGTTTAGTAAACGTAAAACCGAATACCATATCGCATATTAATCACTTAAATTATGCAATTACCTGGTTTATGTTAGCTTTTACTTTAGCTATTATTTTAACTATTTTTGTGAGGAAAGAATAAAATGAATAAAAAATTTAAAAAAATAATAAGATATCTCAGTATTGTCTTGCTTTTAACTATAGTAGTACAAATTCTATTAGGAGCTTGGGTTAGACTAACCGGATCAGGCATGTCTTGTCCAGATTGGCCTTTATGCTATGGACTTTTCTTTCCTACCTATTCTAAAATTAATGATCTAGGCATAACTGAATATTCCTACTTTCAAATATTTTTAGAATGGATACATAGAGCAAACGCTGCCTTCTTAATTGGTCCTTTGACTGTAATACTTTTTTTATTTATATTCTATAATACTAAAAATTCTGATAAAATGAGAAAATTTTCTTATTACCTAATTGTATTATTGTCTATACAAGGTTTATTAGGAGGGTTAACTGTGTTTAAATCAAATATTCCTTGGTCGGTAGCAATTCATCTCGCTAGCGCTTTCCTCTTACTCTATTTAGTCTTAAACATTCTATTACTCACTTTAAAAAATGTAGATAAAATTGTGCTAGTAGATAAACCCTTGCAAAAATTAATATATATATCCTTTTTCCTTTCTCTTATTACTGCCTGTGCTGGAGCCTTTACTTCTAAATATGGAGCATCATTATCTTGCAGCAGATGGCCTTTATGCAATGAAGCTTTATTACCTAATTTTAATGATCAATTTGAGATAATACATTTCTTGCATAGATTGTTAGCTATATCTCTAGTTTCATTTTTATTTTTCTCTTTATACAGACTCAGGACTTACTATAAAGATTTATCGTTGAGTGCTAAGACTGTGAGTTTTTTTATACCATTAATAATTTTTATACAAATTTTAATAGGAGCCTTTCTTATAGTTTTTGAGGTTCCAACATGGATGGGAATATTTCATCAATTTATGGGCCTGCTTCTTTTTGCAAGTATCTCAGTATTAATTTTTAACATAAAATCAAAAAATATATAGAATGAAATTTGTAAGTACTAGAGATAATAAAAAAAGTATAAGTTTTAAAAAAGTTTCTTTAGAGGGCCTTGCACAAGATGGAGGTCTTTATATACCACATAATTGGAAAATGCTAGATTTAAGTTATGATAAAAAAAATGTTAGTTTTCAGAATATAGCATTCCAAGTAATCAAGAACTTTGTAGGAAATGAAATTAATTTTCCTCACTTAGAAAGTTTAATAACGGACAGTTATAAAAATTTTTCCAATAAAGAGATTACACCATTAAAAAAAGTAGAAAACAATCACTGGATATTAGAGCTATTTCACGGTCCAACCTTAGCTTTTAAAGATATAGCACTTCAGTTTTTAGGAAATCTTTTTAATTATTTTTTGGATAAAAAAGAAAAAAAGCTTAATATTATTGGAGCTACATCGGGTGATACAGGATCTGCAGCAATTGAAGCAGTAAAAAATAATAAAAATGTTAATATTTTTATTTTGCATCCTTATAATAGGGTTTCTGAGTTTCAACGAAGACAGATGACAACAGTTAATTCAAAAAATGTATATAATATTGCTGTAAAAGGAACTTTTGATGATTGTCAGTATATTGTAAAAAAGCTATTTAAGGATAAAGCTAGTAAGGAAAAAAGGTTTGCTTCTATAAACTCTATAAATTGGAGTAGAATTATGGCACAAATTTCATATTACATATATGCCTATGAAAAGCTAAGCCTGATAAATGATAAAAAAAAAATTTCCTTTTCTGTTCCAACCGGAAATTTCGGAGATGCTTATGCAGGTTATTTAGCAAAAAGTAAATTTAATATTCCTATACATAAATTAATAATTGCTACTAATGAAAATGACATCCTAAATAGATTCTTTAGAAAAGGAGAATACAAAAAAAATTTTGTTAGGTCAACATACTCTCCTTCTATGGATATCCAAGTAGCTAGTAACTTTGAAAGACTTCTATATGATATTCTTAAACAAGATAGCACTGAACTTACAACCTTAATGAAAGAATTTGAAGCAAAAGATAAATTATATTTAAATGATAAATATGATAAGAAGATACTAAATACATTTCTATCATATAAAGTAAGTAATAAACAAACTATAAAGGCAATAAAAAGCGTATATGATAAATATAAAATAATTTTAGATCCTCATACCGCGGTTGGATTTTTTGCATCATTAGAATATTTAAAAGAAAATAAAAATGATATTTCTGTAACCTTGGCTACTGCACACCCTGCGAAATTTTCTGACTCCGTAACGCATGCAATCAATATAAATCCGAAATTACCACTAAGATACAAAAATATCTATAAGTTAAATGAAAAATTCAAAGTCATAGATAATGATTATTCAAAAATTAAAAAATATATATTTAACAATTCTGTGATTTAGGAATTAGATTGAAAAAATTAGTAATAGCTCTTCAAGCACTTTTTTCTAGAAAGAGACTTTCAGGAAAAAATATTTTTCTGAGACCGCCTAAAAGAAGAGATGCTATAAAGTGGCAGAAATTGAGACTCTCATCAAAAAATTTTCTTTCACCGTGGGAACCAAAATGGGACGCTTCCTCTTGCTCTAGGAGAGCCTTTATGAGATATTTAAAAAATTCTAGTTATCTTGCTAATATAGACAGATCTTATTCTTTTTTAATATTTAAAGAGGAAGACAAGGATTTAGTAGGTGGAATTAATGTTTTTAATGTAAGAAGAGGTGTATCTCAAAGCTCATCTATAGGATATTGGATTGGTAAGAGATACTCGAGAAAAGGATACATGTTCGAAGCATTGAGCATATTACTTCCCTCTTTATTTGTTGACTTAAGGTTACACAGAATAGAGGCTGCTGTTTTAACTCATAATAAGCCTAGTAGAAATTTATTAGAAAAAATAGGATTTAAACAAGAAGGAATATGTAGATCTTATTTAAAAATAGATGGTAAATGGCAAGACCATATAATGTATAGCCTTTTAAAAAGGGATTATGATAATTATATCAAGCAGAACCCGAGTAATTAGAAAACTTAAAACTCTTTAAACTTGCATTCTCTATACCTATGCTTTTTAAAGCTTTTTTCCACTTAAGAGAATAATTTTTAGAGAAAAGTATTCTTTTATTTAATTTAGCAACAAGCCATGCATTTTGTCTTAATTCCTCTGATAACTGGTTGCTTTGCCATCCCGCATAACCTATCACTACTATAAACTTCGATGGACCTCTACCTAAGGTTAAATCACTTAAAATTTTAGAATTACTCGATAATACTAGATTATTCTTGAGATACTTACATTCCTGAGATTTTTTGTAGTCATTAGTATGTAGTATAAATCCTCTGTCATAGTCTACAGGTCCTCCATAATGTATAGTATGTATATTTGATGTATTACTTTTTTTTTTAATATTAAAAATTGTATTAATATCTAAATTCAGAGCAGGCTTATTTACTATAATTCCCATTGAACCGTTAACATCATCAGATATCATATAAATTAAGGTTTCAGAGAACCTTGGATCGCTCATATTAGGTGAGGCTATTAAAAATTTTCCTTCTATAGAAAAATAATTATTATTTTTTCTTTTATGAAACATAAACCTATATTAATTTATATGGTAATGAATTTTAAGCTTTTTTTAATATTTATTTTTTTTATTATACAGTCATTGCTGTTTGGAATTGACTCTAATACTGAAAATTTTGAAGGAACAAAAGTAAATATATTACTAGGTAAAAAAAGTGAAAATATTTTGGATATTGGATTAAATTTTTCCATAAAAAAAGATTGGAAAATATATTGGATATATCCGGGGGACGCAGGGTTACCCCCTGAATTAAAAATATTAGGAGAAAAAAAATATACTTCCATTACTCCGAGCTGGCCATATCCAGAAGAAGAGGTAGATAAGTTATCAGAACTAGTATCAAGAATTTATAAGAACAATGTTATAATTCCTTATAAAATTCTTTTATCAAAAGACTATAAACAGACTAATGAAATAAAGTTTGAGTTGGACTATCAAGTCTGTAAGGATATTTGTATTCCAGTAAAAGCTAAATTCGTATTAGATATCCCTAGAGAAAATTATGAAAATCTTCAAAATTTAAATAAAATAGAAAAGTTTGAAAAAAATGTACCTTCTAGATTAACCTTAGATAACAATATCAATGTTTTTGCTAAAAAAATATCAGATAATAGAATAATTATAAAATTTAATAATACGGAAATTTCAAGACCTGAAAATATTGTCAAAAGCGGAATATTAGTTAACAGAAACCTTCCTAGCCTATACGTAAATAAAGTTAATAAGATAGATTCTGGTTATGAACTAACATTAGAAAGCTTTGAAAAAATAAATCTAAATGATGATGAGTCCACCATTTTTTTCAAAACTAATGAAAGTAGTTTTTTTCACAAGACCATAATTAAAGATAGTAAAGAAAACAAAGCCTTTAAAGAAAAAGAAATTATAATAATTTTTATCACAGCTTTTTTTGCAGGATTAATATTAAATTTTATGCCGTGCGTGCTTCCTGTACTTGGTATAAAAATAAATAATTTATTAAAGCAAGCTGAAACAAAAAATAGGCTATATGTAAAAATGTCATCCGTCTATGTTAGTTTAGGAATTTTATCAATGTTTATTTGTTTTTCAATAATTTCAATTTTACTAAGGTTAATTGGTGTAAACCTAGGCTGGGGTATGCAGTTTCAAAGCCCAATTTTTTTACTTTTTTTATTTTTTTTATTGTTGATTTTTACAATTATAGCGTTTGATTTAGTAAAGTTTAACTTTCTACAACGTGTTGTTAATAATAATATTCTTAATAAACTTTCTAACACCAATAACTTATTTTTAAGTAATTTTTCAACTGGCGTATTAAGCACACTATTAGCAACACCCTGTACAGCACCACTAGTAGGTACTGCAATATCATTTGCTTTATCACAGAGCTATTATTTAGCTATTCCTATTTTTATATTAATGGGTCTTGGCAAAGCCTTTCCTTATTTAATTTTTATTATAAAGCCGGATTTGTTACTACATTTACCAAAACCTGGAATATGGATGAAATATATTAAGGTTTTTATAGGAATTATGTTAGTCATATCATTAGTATGGATAGGAAAACTATTTGTAAACCATTACATAGATTTGAGTAGGTACGAAAAATTGACAAATAGCAAGTTGGCGTGGGAGGATTTTAATAAAGAAAAATTAGAATACTATTTGAATGCCAATGAAAAAGTTTTTATAGATTTTACTGCTGAATGGTGTCTAAATTGTAAAATTAATAAGAAATTTGTATTGGAAGATCCTTTTATTGTAAAAATATTTAGTGAAAAAAAAATAATTCTAATGAGAGGGGATTGGACATTTCCAGATGAAGAAATTTTATATTATTTAAAAAAATATGATAGATACGGAATTCCTTTCAATTTATTTTTTTCAAAAGAATATCCTCGGGGTTATTTATTTAGTGAAATTTTAAAAAAAGCTGAATTAATTAAAATTATCTCAAAATAAAGTGTTTATTTTAAAGATATAGCTATATTTGCTAACTTATCAGCCCTTTCGTTACCGTAATCACCATTATGGGCTTTAACCCAATTCCAATGCACATCATGAAATTCATTTAAAAAATCTAACTTTTTCCACAACTCAAGATTTTTAATCACCTTATTTTGTTTATTTTTCCAATAATTATTTTTCCAGGCTTTTATCCAAACAGTTATACCCTGCTTTAGGTAAATACTATCAGTGAATAATATAATTTTTTCACAATTCTTAAAATATTCTAGACCTTTTATAGCTGCTGTTAATTCCATTTTATTATTTGTAGTAAAAGTTTCATATCCAAACAATTCTTTTTCTATTTTATCTTTTGTTATTATGTAGACTCCCCAGCCTCCGTTACCAGGATTTCCTTTACAAGCACCGTCAGTATAGATAATATTATTTTTTTTCGCTTCCATATTGCTAAATCTATTTACAGTAGTTTATAATAAAAATTTAATATATTTAAAGGAAAAAATAGATGAGGCTTTATTGTTACCCAGTATTATTATTGGTATTTTTTCTTTCCAGCTCCTGTTCTATTTTAGATAAGACTAATAGTTCTGAGGAGAATATTTCAAGTAATACCTCGCTAGAAATACTCGAAAAGTCCAAGAACTGTCCTGACTATTTTATACCTAAAAATACAAGTATCCTGAGAAATAAAAAAAATGAACAGATACTAAAGCTATACAGCGTAAAATTAGAATGTAAAAAAGAAGCAAATAAAAATAGTAATTTAGTTAAAAAAGTTATTATTACGCAAACTATTTACTACCAAGTGCTTTTAAAAAATCTATATCAGAACTCTTATGGATCTAGAGTGTATACAGCCCTCGTAGATGAGGAAAAATATGATATTAAGTTTAAGATTCTATCTAAAATAAAATCAGCAACTACAGTTAAAACAAAAAATAAGGTTTTTTTTAAGAATACAAATACTTTTAAGATGAATTCATATGAGGATGATAATAAGTTAATCTTTTACTATGGTTTTCAAAGCTAATTAAAAATGAAGGTAGCAATAATAGGAGCAGGTATTTCTGGAGTAACGACAGCATACTTTTTATCAAAGCATAATCTTAAAGTTACTTTAATAGAAGGTAGAAGATATCCAGCAATGGCCACTAGTTATGCGAATGGTGGACAATTATCCGCAAGTAATTCTGAGGCCTGGAACAGCTGGCACAATGTAAAAACCGGTCTTAAATCAATTGTTAATAGACAACACTCACCATTGATAATAAATCCTCTGCCAACAGTCAGCAAACTATCTTGGTTATTCAAGTTTATGACTAATATCAGAAAAAATGAGAAGATAACTTTAGAACTTTGTAAAATGGCTATAAAAAGTATTGATCTATATAATAATATTGCGAATAAAGAAAATATAGATTTTGATAAGTTAGATAAAGGAATAATTCATCTATATGAAGATAAAAAACATACAGAAAATGCAGAAAATATAAATAAAATATATAAAAAAGCTGGCTTAAATAGATATAGAATTACACATGAAGAACTATATAAAATAGAGCCCGCGTTAAAAAATAGAAAACTTGATAGTATATTTTTTACACCATCTGATAAAACAGGTGATATACATAAGTTTTGTAATGGATTAACGAATAGACTTTTAAAAACCAAGAAAATTAAAACCATTATTAGTAACATTGAAAATTTAAATGATTATATCAGTGATTTTGACTATGTAATTGTTTGTGCTGGAGTATATTCACCTTTTCTAGCTAAAACTATAGGGGATAGCCTTCCTATTTATCCTGTAAAGGGTTACTCTATAACTATAAACAATCCAGGAAAAAATACGCCATTTGTAAGTCTATTAGATGATCATAATAAAATAGTTACGTCTAGGTTGGGTGAAAATAGATTAAGAGTAGCTGGGTTTGCAGAATTTAATGGTTATAATTTAGATATACTACAAAAACGAATAAGACCCTTAATAAAATGGAGCGTGAGAATGTTTCCAAAAATTAATACTAAAGATATTAAGCCTTGGGCAGGCTTGAGGCCTATGACTCCAGATATGCTCCCTATAGTAAAGCAAAGTAATTCAGCTAGAAAGGTTTGGTATAATACAGGACATGGTCATTTGGGTTGGACTTTAAGTGCTTATACTGCAGACAGGATTGCTAGCCAAATATTGAAAATTAGTTAAATATGTTTTTAGTGGTCTCTACTGAGTCTAGCATAATATTTTGTTGACTCTTTTCAGAAAGCTTATTTTTAATTATAGACTCAGCAATAGATGATGCTTTATTTATAATATCGATTTTTATATCTTCAAGAGCTTTATTTTGTATAACTTTTATTTTTTTTAGAGCTTCTTTTTCTAATACTTCAATTTGTAATTCTATTCTCTTTTTATTTTCTAGAAGCAACTGATACGATTTATTCTTGCTATCATCTATTATTTCTTTTATCACAAGATCTAAATCCTGAAGTTTCTTTGTTTCTTCTGCTAATAAATCTTTGGCATCTTTATGAAGTTGTTGAGCTTCATCTATTTCTTTTTTTATTTCTAGGATTTTGCTATCGAGAAATTTTGAAAATTGCCTCCATATCATATTACCAAAAAATATAAAAAAAAGGACGAAGGATATAGCAACCCAAATTTGTGGATCCAAAAAATTAATGTTCACTAAGCATCCTTTACTGTAGGGTTTTTATTGCTGAGCAACTCGATATCATTTTTACTTAGACTTTTCCCTAAAATCTTTTCCACTAATAAAGTAGCAATTTCTTCTGCTATTTCATTGGTTTTTAAAGAAAAATTATTTTTTAAATCTAGTGTTTCTTGATCTGATTCATTAATTTTTTTATTTATTTTTTGCTTAACATTATCTATTTGAGTTATAAGATCTTGGTCTGCCCTTTCTAAAGCATTTTTAATATTATCATTAGCTCTATTTGAAGCATTTGCTATTTTCTGATCGTACTCTTGCCTAATTTTTTCTATTTCATGTTTTATCAACTCTGCTCGCTCTAAATCATTAGAAATTTTATTTTTTCTGAGTCTTAGATTATCTCTGATTCTTGGAAGGATTAATAGACTTATAAAAAAATATAATAACAAAAAAGTAATGATTAACCAAAAAAGCTGTGTAGGAAAAGTGTAGGCATTAAATTGAGGCATACCTTCTGCTGAAAACGCATTCTTAGTTATAAGAGCTACAGTTACAAAAATATATACTAATAAATTTAAAAAACGCATTATTTAGAATGCAAAAAGTATTAAAAAAGCTATTAATAGAGCAAATAATGCTATTGCTTCTGTTAATGCAAATCCTAACAAAACGTTTCCAAATACTTTTGGAGCTGCTGATGGGTTTCTTATTGCTGCAGAAACATAGCTAGCGAATATATTTCCAATACCGATCCCTGCTCCAGCAAGCGCTATAGTAGCTAATCCTGCCCCTATTAATTTTGCTGCTTCTACTTCCATTTTATTTATCCTTTCTTTAATTATTTAATGATGTAAGTGTAATGCATCGTTTAAATATAAACAACACAATATGGTAAAAACATAAGCTTGTAAAACGGCTATCATAATTTCAAAACCTGTTAATACTACTACTAATAACAAAGGAGCCCATCCTCCCAAAAAACCTAGAAGTACGATAAAAGAAGCAAAAACTTTTAGCATTGTATGTCCAGCCATCATATTAGCAAAAAGTCTTAGGCTAAGACTAACAGGCCTAACAAAGTATGATATTAATTCAATTGGAATAAGTATAGGTAATAGAGCAATGGGAACACCACTAGGAACAAAAAATTTTATAAAATTTATGCCATGCTTAATTATTCCTATTAGGGTAACTGCAATGAATATGAATCCTGCAAGACCAAAAGTTACTATAATATGACTCGTATATGTAAAGTTATAAGGTACCATTCCTAAGATATTTCCAAATAAAATAAATAAAAATAGGGTAAAAATAAATGGAAAGAATACCTTACCACCACTTCCAACGTTATCTCTAACCATATTAGCAATAAAGTCGTAGGACATTTCAACAAATACTTGAAGTTTTCCAGGAATATTTGGATTTTTTCTGGATCCTAAATAAAAGATTACTGTTGATAGTAGTACAGAAATAACCATGGATAATGCTGAATTGGTAAAGGATATATCAATCCCTTTAAAGTTTAAGTCAACAATACTAGAAATCTCAAATTGATGAAGAGGTCCTTTATTAGCAGCCATATTTACCTAATTATTTTTAAAATATCCATATTTTTTTAAACACTTATACATATTATAAAAACCAACTATGGTTCCTACAATAAAAAAGATTATAAACATTATTGGCTTAGTTTGTAAATAATTATCAATTACTAATCCTATTAGAACACCTATTCCAATACCTGTGATAAGTTCTAAACTTACATTAACTGCCATATTATAAGATTTTCCCTTATTATATTTTTCATACTCTATTTTCTCTTTGTTTTTATTTTTTATTTTTTGAAGCTTTTCTTCTATTTCTTTTAGCTTTTCCATAAATTTATTCTGCAGCAAACTCTGATTCTATTTTATCAAGATTAACAGATATCATTTTTGATATTCCAGGCTCATTCATAGTAACGCCATAAATTTTATCCATATGTCCCATTGTGACTTTATTATGAGTAATGACTAGGAATTTTTTGTTAGTAATTTTGGTGGTTTCCTTCAATAAATCACAAAATCTTTCCACATTAAAGTCGTCTAAAGGAGCATCAACTTCGTCTAAAATACAAATAGGAGTTTGCTTATTAATAAAGGTTGAAAAAATAAGAGCAATAGAGGCTAAAGCCTTTTCTCCGCCTGACAACAAGGTGAGTCTTTGTAGTTTTTTTCCTGGTGGAGATACTAAAAGCTCTAATCCTGCTTCTAATGGATCATCAGAGTCAATAAGCTCCAAGTAAGCTTTTCCTCCATCAAACAATTTTTTAAATAATGCTGAAAAAGTATCATTAATTTTTGAAAAAGTATTAATTATTCTATTTCTGGCTTCCTTATTTAATTGTTCTATTGCTTTTTCTAGCTTTTTTGCAGCATTACTTAAATCCTTTTCTTCTATCAATACAGCATTTATTTTATTTTCTAACTCTCTTAATTCTGTCTCTGCTGATAAATTTATATCATCTACATCAGCAACTTTTTGTTTTAGATTCCTTAGAGTGCTTTCAGAATTCTTTATATCTAAATTTGAAAAATCAATTGTTTCTAATGAATTTTTTATTTCGTTTTTTGATATATTTAAATCATTTATTATCCTTTCTTCTTCAGTAATAATAAAATCATCCAGTTGTTCAAGTTGAGACTCTTTTCTAATTATATCTTCTTTACTATCATCTAATTTCATTCTATAGCTTTGATTTTTATTTGCTAGCAATTGTAGTTTAGATTCTATTTCTTTAATTGAAACCTCTGTTTTATCTATATTTTTTTTA
>JAYYAX010000027.1:0-11124 GCA_036042925.1 Pseudomonadota bacterium | reverse complement strand
AAAACTATAAGGGCTAAAAAAAAATATATTCTATTTTCAAAGAAAAATTCCATTTTTTAAGTATAAAAAATTAATTAATAAAGTATAACTATTTTTTTTTATACTTAATACTATTAAAGTATTCTGGAAAGTCTTTTAATAAACTTAATTTATACTCATTTTTGATTGATAGTTTTTCAATTTTATTAGCTATTTCAGTTACTTCTGATTTTGATAATTTAGCAGTAGAATGATCAATTTTTAAATTATTTAAAGCAGTATTAAGCTTCTCAGTTTCATTTTTTACCTGTTTATAAGATAACATAAATGAATCATCTAAGCTTTTTAGTGACGCTCTTAAAATGTTAAGCATTCTTACTTAATATCTTTATATGCTTGTAACAAGGCATCAGCTACTTTTTCAAGGTCTACAGGATAATCACCTCTTGATAAAGCATTTTTTATAGCACTTACTTTATCTAAATCTATACTTGGTGTTTTTGATAAATTAGATATGTCTAGTTCTTGACTTATTTTAACATTGTCTAAATTTGATGATTTTTCTTTTTTTACATCAACATTTGTCTCTGTAGGGGCTTTATTAACCCTATTTTCATCAACACTTCTCTTACTTTGAGTATTTCCTGAAGTTATGTTATTTATTTTATCTATCATTTATAGTCTCCATATTTAAGTTAACGACACTAGTTTCTAAAAATTTAGCGGAAAATTGTAATTTTTTTATTATTTTTTACCCAACCTTTAATTATTTTTCCACTATTCTCATTTTTTACTTGCAAATAGTCTCCCTTCATACCAGATTTAAGCGCTATTCCGTCTACTAAGATAACTAAATTTCCTGTTTTATGCTCTATTTTTACCTTTTGTCCCTCTTTTATTATCCAATTCTTTACTAGATGTCTCTCTCTAATAATCTGTCCTTTTTTTATGTTTATTTTTGTACTTCTACCAATAAGATCGTCTGAAGCTTTAAATATGTTATTACTTCCTATACTTGAAAAATATTTTAGTTTTACATCCTTTTCAGTAATAATGTGACCTTTTTTTAAGTCTTTAGTGTAGATCAAAGCAATAATTTTTTTCTTTTTATGATATACTGACTTAGTTTTTTTATGAATATTATCCGTTATATTGGTTCTCAAATTGTACTTCCACGGTTTTGAGCCTAAACAATTTATTTGAAGGGTTTTAAGATTTTTATATTTATCAATTATTTGTATTTGGCCAAAACAAGTAGGAATTTTTATTTTACTGTTTACCTTTAAAACTAATTTTTGATTTTTATTATATATAAATTGATTAGCTAAATTTAGTATTTGTTTTTGATTGAGTTCAGAAGTAGCGTTTAAACTTTTTATAAATAAAAATAAAGCTATTAAAAAAAAGTGTTTCATCTAGTTTCCAAAAAAGTATATCTCTCTGTGAGATTGAGTTTTATTAGTAAAGTTAGGTTTCTTTTTGGTGTTGTAAACAAGCTCTTTAATTTCATTAATTGAGGGCAGATAAAGGTTCTTGTTAGCATACATAAAGTTTGGATTACCTCTTACGAAAGCTCCTTTATTCTTATGGATAATAGCTGCCTGCACAAAGGTAAAGTTTAAACCTTTATTACCGTAATATTTTTGCATAATTTTTGATAAGGTTTCATTTTTTTTTACAGTATGCTTAGTTGAATAATTTTCATCGTTATGGCTTCTACTTTCAGAGTCATAATTCTGATCGTCCTTATCTGCATATTCAAGTACAACAAACGGCTCCGAGTTGACCAAACTACTGATCAATAGAAATTTAATAATAAAAATTATTTTAAACATTTTCATATTCATATTTTACTCCAAAAACCTGGTTTTTTTTCCTGATAATTGACTTATTTTAACATTAGAATTTAAAGGTATTAATGTAGCACTATTTTCAGTTAAATTATTTACAGATAAAATTATCCAATTTGCATCACCGGAAAGGTTTTCTAAAACAGCTAATTGGTTTTTTCTAATGCCATTCTTAGCTCCTAAAGGAACTATTAATTTGTTATTTAAATAATTGATATTTGCAGTTAATGGTTTGCATATAAGAGTTTTTTTAATAATTTTAGTAACATCCTCTGCTATATTTGATATCTCTAACTCAATATATTCCTGGTCATTTTTAGTAAATAATTTTATTAGTTCAAAATTACTATCTAAATTTAAAGGTACTAAATAATTTTCATTAATTTTTTTAACTAAGTTATTTGAAATTCCGTTATAAATATCTACAGAAACCGAAACTTTTAAAACTTCTGTGTCAAAAAAATAATTAGGATTTTTAACATCAGGTTTTTTATTATTTTTAAAAAGATAAGTTATTGGATAAATTTTACTTTTAGTTAACTCTATGTTCGGAATATATATATAATCACCATACCTAATACTCTGGGTAGCATTTACTAAAGTTTTATAATCAAAAGAAAGATCAAATTTTTCATTATTAAAATCATAATAATTATTCTTGTTGTCATAATAAGTGATATTTTCTGATGAGTTAAGTTTTTTACTAATTAAATTAATAATATTTTTTCCAAAATTATCCAAAGATACTGGTGTGCTTGAATTAATAGAATGATATCCTCTAAATTCTCTTATTGTTAAAGGTTTATTATTGTTACATACTTCAGCTTTCATTGAAATATCACCAATTATAGCTTCGATTTCCACTATATATATTTCTTCCTCTAAATATGATTTTAATATCCTGTAATCAAGTATTTTACTTTTTGGTCTTACTGTAAAATGTTCTTCTATAGAGGTATCACTATTTATAGAGCTAAATCCGTCTACTTTTGCTCCTCCTTTAATGGCTGCATAATACAGTGCGTCTTCTAATGCTCGTCTTCTTGCTTCATTTTCATCAATATTATTGACGTATACTTGACCTTTAGCATTTATTTTTCTAATTCTATTTTCCTTTTTAAAAGAAGAATATTCATTATCAGTACTATCAGGTGCTTTTATTGCTTCATAAATCAAACCTCCTGCACCTAATCCAAAAAATATCTTTTCTAAACCTACTGAGGATATTTTTTCAGCTGTTTTTTTAATGATATGAAAAGGTTCTAGAATGGATGATTTTTCTAAAAAGCTTTTAACATTAGATACTGCGTCTAGTGCCTGAATTTTTATTATTAAGGCATGTAGTAGTATTATTAAAATGATAAGTTTTTTCATTTTATATTTTCCAGCCTATTCAAAATTAGGCCTTAATACTTCGAGCTTCTCTTAACAACAATAACATTATTTCTCTATCTACTTCTAAAACTGTTTCATAAGTGTCATCACCAGTAGGATTAATTCTTACAGTTCTTGCTCCTCTAATTGTACCTTGAACCATAGCTCTAAAAGTATCATTTTGAGTAACCAAATCTATAACTGTAGTGCTAGAGTCTACTTTAATTCCATGTATTTGTTCTGCTAGTTCTCTCATAGCCGCCATTCTCGCAGCTCTAATAGCCATTAGTCTTTTTTGAGCAATATTTTTTCCAGGTTGAGTAGAAACCACTGCATATCCTACAGCTGTTATAGTAGGAATCTTTTCAACAGATGCACTTAATATTTCTTCTGTTGCTTTAATTACATCCTGCCCTTCTTCAGGCAACTGAATATTGTCTATTTTTTCCTGATTGCTTGAGATTGAATATGGGAATCCTAAACCTGTATATTTATTCGAACATCCTTGCAATATAAGAAAACTAAAAATCAATAACGAAAAAATTTTAATCATTTTTTATCTCCATATTTTAAAAACTACTTGCATTTAATATGCCATATCTAGCTAATTATCAGTTTTAAATAAATAAGACAGTGGAAATTTAAATTGCTATAGTTATAAATAGTGATATTGGCATTAGTTTTGCTTCTAGTAAAATTATGTATATATTTAATATTAAACACCTAGATATTGACATTTTATTAATGCTAAGTGTCAATTTTTTGAAGCTAAGGAAAAAAAATTGGAATTAGCTGATAAAAGAAACAGTAAAATCACAATAAGAGGACTATTATCGTCAATTAGTTTACCTTTAGGAATTCTAATTTTGATGATGATGATGATTATTCCTTTACCATCTTATTTACTAGATGTCTTTTTTACAACAAATATTCTAGTATCATTAATCATTTTAATGGTAGCGCTTCAAACCTTCAAACCTTTAGACTTTTCAAGCTTTCCCACTGTTCTTCTTTTCGCAACAGTTTTAAGATTGGGACTGAATGTGGCATCTACAAGAATTGTTTTAAGTAATGGACACACGGGAACTGATGCTGCTGGTAATGTAATAGAAGCATTTGGTAATTTTGTTATTGCCAATGATTATGTAGTAGGAATATTTGTATTTGCCATCTTAATAATAATAAATTTGGTGGTTATAACAAAAGGAGCAGGAAGAGTCTCAGAAGTATCTGCTAGATTTACACTAGATGCAATGCCTGGAAAACAAATGGCAATAGACGCAGATCTTGGCGCAGGAGTAATAAGCAGTGAAGAGGCTAAAGAAAAAAGGGAAAGTATAGAGAAAGAAGCTGACTTTTATGGAGCTATGGATGGAGCATCAAAATTTGTTAAAGGTGATGCTATAGCAGCAATTTTAATTTTGATAATAAACGTTGTTGGAGGCCTAATTATAGGTACAACACAATATGACATGAATTTTAGAGATGCTTCACAAAATTATGTAGTCTTATCGGTTGGTGATGGATTAGTTGCTCAAATTCCTTCCTTGCTTTTAGCAATGGCAACTGCTGTAATTGTAACTAGAATATCTTCTAATCACGATCTTTCTGGTCAAATTTCAAACGAAGTAGGAATAACAAAAGCTTGGTTTCCTGCTGCAGGAGTTTTACTTCTAATTGGTTTTATACCAGGAATGCCGAATTTATTATTTGTTTTTTTTGGTTCCATGGCTGCCTTAGCAGGATACTATTTTTATAAAAAGTCTAAAAATGTATCTAGTATAACCAAAGAAAACGAAGAAAGTACTATTGACGACAAAGAACAGGACAAAATAGAATTACAAGAAGTAACAGATAATTCTGCAGTTTCGATTCAGCTCGGCTACGGATTAATTAAATTGGTTGATCAGGACAATACTGGTCCTTTGGTCTCAAGAGTCACTGGAGTAAGAAGGCAGGTTTCAAAAGAACTAGGTTTTGTTCTTCCATCTGTAAGAATTACTGATGACCTAAGCTTAGGAGCTAATGAATACACTATTAAGATAGGTCAAACAATCATAGGACAAAATCAGATTTTTCCAGACAAACTACTAGCTATTCCAGGAGATAATAGCGACATTAAACTCTCAGGTATCGATGTTAAAGATCCTTCATTCAATATGGATGCAACGTGGATAGAAAAGTTTCACAGAGATAAGGCAGAAAACGCTGGATACATGATAGTCACACCAGAGGCTGTAGTTGCTACACACCTTAATCAAATATTAGCCAAACATGCCGGCGATTTAATCGGACAAGACGAAGTACAAGAGTTATTAGATAATCTTCAAAAAACTTCTCCTAAATTAGTAGATACTGTAATACCAAAAATAATACCCTTAAATCAATTAACTGGAGTTTTAAAAATTCTTCTGTCTGAGTCTGTTCCTATTAAAGATCTGAAAAGGGTTCTAGAGTTGTTATCTAATATTAATATTTCTAGTCTTAGTGTAAATGACATAGCAGAAACTTTAAGACCAGCCCTAATTGGTCTTTTAATTCAAAAAATATGTCCGCTTAGTAAACCTCTATCAGTAATTACCTTATCTCCAGAAATGGAACAAATAATTATCAATGCTTTGAAGGATCAAAATAGTAACGGATTAATGCTGGATCCAAAATTCACTCAAAATATGATCAAAGCAATTGCTAAATCTTATGAAAAAGCAAGTTCAGAAGGAAATAATCCAGTATTTCTTACTTCGCCAGTGATTAGAAGAGATTTATCTAATTTAATAAGAAATAATATCGAGGATCTAAACGTTTTATCTTTTACAGAACTTCCAGAAAATAGAAAGGTTCAAGTAATAGCGACCATTGAAAATACTAACGAAAAAGAAAAAAATAATGAGGAGAAATAAAAATGTTAAAAAAAACTTCAACTTTTAAAGCTAAAGATACTTCAACTGCAATGGAAAAAGTAATAGCAGAGTTAGGTGAAGATTGTGTAATATTATCAACAAAGAAAAAGAATAATATGATAGAAATTACTGCCTCTAATTCACCAAAATATAAATCAGCAGTAAAAAAAAGATATAACAAAGAAAAGTTTTCAAATATATACAATATAAAGTCAGGAAAGCTTAATATTAATTCAGAAAAGATGAAAAAAGTTGAATCACTTGCTGTTAACAACAGTAAGTTAAGCAAAGACGATTTTAAAAAACTTATAAAAGAAGAAACAAGCTTTATATTAGAAAATATAGATAAAAAATTGGAAAATATATATTTGACTGATTATAAAAATATTTCTAAAAATGTTGTTTTTTCTAATTTTTTAAAATTAAAACAGAGTGGCTTTTCTACCAATCTTCTAGAAAAATATTATTAAAAACTCGACAATGAGGATAGCTTTCAAGTATCAAAATTTAAATTTTTTAGAAAAATTTCTGAAGCTATTGCGGCACCTTATCCAGAAAGAATATTTAATTCAAAATTAATATTAGTTACAGGTCCATCTGGCTCAGGTAAAACCACGATAGCGGCAAAAATAGCTTCATCAATAGTTGATAAGTTTGGAAGAAACAATATCGTGTTGGCAGAGCTATGTAGAAATAGTAATACTGCAACTGAAGATCTAAAGTCTTTTGCCAGACTGCTAAATATTCCAATAACTAATAGGTTACAAAATGGTGATTTGTCTGATACGATGATATTAAATGATAATGCCAAAATAGTAGTAGACTTAGCTGGTAATATAGAGGCAGGAAATAAGGTGATAGAAGAGTTAGAAAATAGACATGGAGATAAAAATATATGTTCAATATTATGTTTACAAAGTGGCTCGTCTCCTGAAATGATTAGTACTACGCTAAATAAAGTAAAAGCCCAAAGACCTATTATAGCGTTAACAAAATCAGACGAGTGCAATATATCTGCTGACACCTTGTCACATCTAGCTTTAAAAAAAGGTAAAGTTGGCCTTGTTAGTGGAACAAGATCTATAGTAGACTCACTTCTTTTCACAAATTCAGATATATTAACAAAATTTATGAAAGAAAACTTTTAAAGGAAGAAACATGTCAAGATCACTTTCTATTGCAAGCGGTAAAGGAGGCGTAGGAAAAACAACTCTTGCAATAAATCTTGCTATCATGCAAGCTCAAAATTCTAAGTGTCTTCTTTTGGATGCTGATATGGGAATGGCAAATGCTCATATCTTATTAGGTATAAATCCTCAATTAACTATAAAAGATTTTTTTGACGGCAGTTGTTCAATTGAAAACGTTATTACAAAAGGCCCTGAGAATCTTATGTTTATGTCAGGAGGTTCGGGATTGACTGAACTGCTAAATATAGACAAAAATAAAAAACTTAATTTCATCAGAACTTTTGATCAGATTTCTACTAAAATTGATAACTTGATAGTAGATGTTAGTGCTGGAGCAGAAGACTCATCGTTAAGTCTTTTATCAGCATCCGATAAAATACTAATTGTATTAGTAAATGAACCAACTAGTTTTACTGATGCTTTCACGTTGATAAAAGTTTGTCATTTAGAGTTTGGGCTACAAGAGTTCTGTTTAGCCGTAAATATGGTTAACAACGAAAATCAAGGAAAAGAAATTTTTTTAAAATTTGAAAAAATTATGAGTAAGTTTTATGATGTGAATATTACTTATGTAGGAAGTATACCAGAAAACAATAAAATTAAAATGTCAGTTATTAAAAAAAAGCCCATAGTCTTAGACATACAAAATAAAGGTTTTAGTTTTTTATTTAAAAAGATTATGAAAAATATTAATGATGCTCCTGCCAATAATTTTAAAGGAATAAAGTTTTTTAATAATTCATACTCTAAATAGTAATGGTTGCATCTTATAAAAATATTAATCTTTCTGAAAAAGATGATTTGATTAAAAGTAACACTCTTTTAGTAAAAAAAATAGCTTGGCATTATCATGGAAGAGTGAAGAATATAGTTGAAATTGATGATTTAATGCAAATAGGAATGCTAGGACTTATTACAGCTGCAAAAAACTTTACAGAGAGACCAGGTGTAAGATTTTCAAGCTATGCTAAAATAAGAATAAAAGGTGAGATAGTTGATTATTTGAGAAAAAACTCAAATCTTTGCAGAACTACAATCACTAATAAACAAAAATATGAAAAAACAATTGAAAAACTTAGAAATAGCCTGAACAGAGAACCTACCAATAATGAAATATCCGAATCTATGAATATCAGTATTGATGAATTATATTCTTGGAAAGAGGCATTCGCAGCTAATAAATTGGAAGACATAGAGTCTGTTTATGATGAATTTTCAATTTGGTTTCATTCGAAAGACGATACTCCGGAAGATAGTATGACAGATAAGGAGTTAAGAAATGCCTTACTAAAGTCACTTTATAAACTTGATAAATCAGAAGCGTTAGTGATTCAACTTTATTATGTTGAAGAGCTGAATGTTTTTGAGATTGCAAAAATTTTAGATGTTTCCAATGGAAGAGTTTCTCAAATAAAATCTAGTGCAATAAAAAAACTACGCCTTGAATTAAAAAATATAATTTAGATGACTGAGTGGTTGCATATCAATAAAATCGAAATGCTTGTAGTTAAAGCGGAATATATTTATGAATTATCTAAATCTGTAGAAGAAATAAATATATCTTGCCAGTTATTAAATATAGCTAGAGGAAGATGTGAGGTTAAAATTTCAAAATGCTTTAAAGACAACTTTGAGAAAAAGTTATTTATAAGCTCTAAAAAAGCTATAATGAAAGCTGAAATAGAACTTAATGAGAAGAATTTTAACAATTTAAATTCTAATTTTTTTAAGTATAGAAACCAATCGTCTAAAAAAATTAAAGTTAGTTTACTAATGGAAAATGCTGTTGCTACCAGCAGTTCTGGTATTCTTAATTTAGAAAATGATTTATCCACTGATTTAAAAGATATACTTTTTAATATTCCCGTTTTTTAAAACTAATTTATCCCATCAACCTTCTAGTTACTTCAACATTGCTTTGAAGAATTCTTGCATTACCATTAAATGCTTGCTGAGTTTTTATTAAATTGATCATTTCCATAGATATATTAGTATTAGAACTTTCTAAAGATCCCGACAATATCTGTCCAAAATTTGAACTCATCGCAGCTCCTAGGATCTGTGCACCACTTTCTTGAGTTGCTTGGTATGTATTTGCTCCAGTTGACTTAAGCTTAATTTCATTATTAAATTTAGCTAAAGCTACCTGGCCTCTTTGAATAATAGTGTTTAATCCGTAAGTCGTTTCAATATGACCTCGGTTATTTATATCTATTTTAGATAATAACAATAGTTTTCCCTCTTCTTCTACTGTAAGTGGTATATTTAATGGAAGAGCAGAAGAATAATTGATATTACCATCTTGATCTCTTACATAACCAGCTACGTTAAAACCTTCAGTAGTTATTAAATTACCAGCAGCATCTAAACTAAAGGATCCGTCTCTTGTAAATCTCGGATCTGCATCCTCTTTTGGAGATAGTACAAAAAATCCAGTCCCTGAAATATTTAGATCTAAAGCAGATCCGGTTAAAATAGGAGATCCTTGCTTCATAATCTTTTGAGTTCCTTGCAGCATTGAGCCTAATCCTGCTTTAGTTTTAGGGTTAGATGATAGTGCTTTAGAATAAAAATCTACAAATTCTGATCTACTTCTTTTAAAAGCATTGGTATTAGCATTAGCTATATTATTAGAAATTACTCCCAATTCCTTACCAATAGCACCTAATCCATTTTTAGTAATATTAAACATTTTATCTCAATTACGAATTATGTTGCAAAATCAATACCATTTATTATTTTGTTATTAAATGGAAAAAAAATGAGTGATAAAAAGAATTCTACCGCGCTAGTGCCATCAAGAAAAAAAAACAGTTTACCTGTTCCTGTTAAAAAAGGTCAACTTAAGAGTCCTTTTTCTCTGGTAGATCAAACAATTTACCTCAATAATAAAAAAGACGTTCAAGCTATCTTGCCAGATGTACTTGGTAGGGTATTGGCAAGAATATGGATAGATCCTGAATTTAGAGATTCTTTTAAAGAAAGTCCTCAAAAAACTCTAGAGTATCACGGGATTTTTCTTCCAGATGAAATGACATTAGAGTTTCAAAAGCCTAATTCAGATAGACCTCGCATAGTAGTGTATGAAAAAAAGCCTGGGATCAAATTCAAGTTAAGAGTTTTGCATCTTCAGCTTGTAATGATAGCAGGAAGGTAATGAAAAGGTTTTTTATACCTTTAATTTTTATCAAGTTTTTTATCATAAGCAATCTTTTTTCTCAAATTCCAAATATTGAGAATAGAACTAAGTCTAAAATAAAATCCGAAGTATTAGAAACTTACTATCGAAGTATGAATAAATGGGATATTTCTTTTCAGGACTTACTAGAAAATAAATCAGGAGCTGCATGTATAGAATGGAAAAATATGACAGAGTCTTTTTTAAAAACAGGAATTTTTGATGCATTAGGATATAGTCAAAATGTACCTAACAAGAAAGCTTCTCAAATAGCTGCTGTTTCAGGCTGTAACAAAATGAAAGAATATTATCAACTAGAGGGAAAGTGCAACTGTGAAGTTATTGTTATCAATACTGAAAATAAAGTAAAACTACCTATAAAAAAGATAAATATAAAAAAAGATTTTAATGAGGGTATTAATTTTTTTAAATCTCAAAATTATGAAGAAGCATTAAATATATTTAAGAAACTTTCAGAGCTAGGAGATAAAAAATCACAATATAACTTTTCTTTCATGCATTTAAAAGGGTTTGGTGTAACTCAAAATCTAAGTCAAGCCTATTACTGGGGATTGTCTTCAAAGCTGTATGGTGAAAAAAAATCAGAACAGTTGTTAAAAGAGTCTAAATTTAAAATTTCAAAAAATGAAAAA
>JAYYAX010000026.1:0-29783 GCA_036042925.1 Pseudomonadota bacterium | reverse complement strand
TTGATCAACATTAACTTCAATAAATTTGTGGTTAGTCATATTTTAGCAATAGAATATAATTCTATCATAAATTATTAAAATAAATATAAAACTATTTGTTTTCTTGAACTTTATCTTCAGTCTTTTTAACTTCAGCAGTATCCTTAACTTTCTTATCTACAAACTCAATTATAGCCATTGGAGCTGAGTCGCCATATCTATATCCTTTTTTAATTATTCTGGTGTATCCACCTTTTCTTTCTTTATATCTTTCCGGCAATTCAGTCATTATTTTTTTAAAGTCTGCTGACTTAGGAAGTTTTGATATTAATTGTCTCCTCGCATGAAGGGTACCCTTTTTTCCGATAGTTATCATTTTTTCAATAACGGGTCTTAAGTCTTTTGCTTTGGGAAGAGTAGTAGTAATTTGTTCATGCTCAATCAATGCTGATGCTAAATTTTTAAATAGCGCTTTTCTGTGTGCACTGGTTCGATTTAATTTTCTTCCTTTTATTTTATGTTTCATTTTTTTTTCTTAGTAAGGATCTTCTATTTGTTTAGCTAAATTTTCGATATTCTCTGGTGGCCAGTTATCAATATGCATGCCTAATCCTAAGCCCATTTCAGATAGAACCTCCCTAATTTCATTAAGAGATTTTCTTCCAAAATTTGGAGTGCGTAGCATTTCATTTTCAGTTTTTAAAACTAGGTCCCCTATGTATAAGATATTATCATTTTTTAAACAATTTGCAGATCTTACTGATAATTCTAATTCATCAACTTTTCTTAACAAGTTAGGATTAAGTTTTGGCTCAGATTGAGTTTGAACTTCTTTGACTTCCTCTTCTTCTTCAAAGTTCACAAAATAAGACGCTTGATCAGATATAATTCTACCTGCTAAAGCTACAGCATCCTCAGGAATGATTGTGCCATTGGTCGTAATCTCCATAGTTAATTTATCATAATCTGTAGCTTGACCAACCCTTGTATTTTCAACCTTGTAAGCAACATTTCTAATAGGACTAAAAATAGCGTCTACTGGAATTAGACCAATAGGATTGTCTTTTGTATTAGTTAGTGATGATGGAACATATCCTTTACCTTCTTCAACTGTCAGTGTCATCTTTAGCTCAATATCTTTATTAATATTACAGATAACTAAGTCAGGGTTTAAAACTTCAACATTTGCCAAGGGGTCTATCATAGATGCAGTGACTTGACATGGACCTTTAACCGATAAATTTAGTTTTTTTACTCCACCTTCATGAATTTTTACTGCTAATTGTTTAACATTAAGGGTAATTTCTACAACATCTTCAGCAACTCCGGGAATAGATGAAAATTCGTGCAATACTTGATCAAATTTTACAGAGGTAACAGCAGCACCTCTAATTGAAGATAGTAAAACTCTTCTTAATGCATTACCTAGGGTTTGACCAAAGCCTCTTTCTAAAGGTTCAACTACTAATGTAGCGTCTCTTAATTTATCATTTCCAGGAGTAAACTCTATCTTTGATGGTTTTATTAGTTCTTGCCAATTTTTTTGTAGCACTTTCTTTTCCTTATAATTTAATGTTAATCAATAATGTAAATGAGTTTAAACTCTTCTCCTTTTTGGTGGTCTGCATCCATTATGTGGTATCGGGGTAACATCTTTTATTGAAGTTATAATAAAACCTGTTGACTGCAGTGCTCTAAGTGCAGACTCTCTTCCTGCGCCAGGTCCCCTTACTTGAATTTCAATTGTCTTAACCCCATTTTCCTGAGCTTTTTTTCCAGCATTTTCGGCTGCTAATTGAGCGGCAAAAGGAGTAGATTTTCTTGAACCCTTAAAACCTTCTGAACCTGCTGAAGACCAAGATATTGTATTACCTTTAGGATCAGTAATTGTTATTATAGTATTATTAAATGTCGCATTAACATGTGCGACTCCTACCGGTATATTTTTTTTTACTTTTTTCTTTTTAGTTTCCGCCATAATTTTATGCCTTTTTCTTACCTGCAACAGGTGCTGATTTACCTTTTCTTGTTCTAGCATTAGTGTTCGTTCTTTGACCTCTAACAGGTAAACCTTTTCTATGTCTTAGCCCTCTGTAACATCCTAGATCTATTAATCGTTTTAGATTCATAGATATCTCTCGTCTTAGATCGCCCTCGACAGTATATTTTTTTTCAACTATGTCTCTAATTCTTGTTAATTCTTCTTCTGTGAGACTATTAACTCTCTTATTAGGTTCTAAAGCAGCTTCTTTGCATATTTTTTTAGCTCTTGTTGAGCCAATGCCGTAGACATAGGTTAGTGCTATCTCTATTCTTTTACCACTAGGTATGTTTACACCTGATATCCTTGCCAACTTATTCTCCTAAATGAAATTTAATATTAAAAAGCTTTATTATAGTTAAGGTTTTGATCAAGTCAACTAACATTATATCCCTAATATTTTTTTAATATCTTCAAATACTTTTTCTATCTCTTGCATACCATCAATATTAAATAATAGTTTTCTTTCTTCATAAAATGGAATTAGAGGTTGAGTTAAAGAATTATATGTTTTAAATCTATTTTTGATTATTTCCGGTTTATCATCCGACCTACCTCGATCTATTAGTCTTTTTAAAATGGCCTCTTCATCAACCTTAATTCGTAATACACATTTTATTTTTTTATTTTCTGTTAACAAATTCTCTAATCCCTCTGCTTGTGTAATTGTTCTTGGAAAACCATCTAAAACAAAGCCTTTTTCGCAATCTTCAAAAAAAATCCTTTCTTTAATGATTGACAATACTATCTCATCGGATACTAAGCCTCCCGTCTGCATAATCTTTTTAGCTTGCATACCGATATCTGACTCAGAAGCAACTGCTTCCCTAAGCATATCTCCTGTAGACAAATGTTGAATGCCTAAGCTTTCACAAATATTAGCTGCTTGTGTTCCTTTTCCACAACCTGGAGGACCAAAAAGTATAATATTCATTTAAAGTCTTCCTCGAAGCTTTGCTTTCTTTATTAGTCCTTCATACTGGTGAGCTATTAAATGAGAGTGTACTTGAGCAACTGTATCCATTGTAACAGTTACAACTATAAGCAAGCTGGTTCCTCCCAAATAAAAGGGAACAGCGTATCTAGAAATTAGAAGTTCAGGCAATAAACAAACTGCACTAAGATATATTGAGCCAATAACTGTTAGTCTTGTTAGTACATAATCTATATAATCTGCAGTAGCTTCTCCAGGTCTTATTCCAGGAACAAAGCCTCCATTATTTTTAATATTATCTGCAGTATCTTTAGCATTAAAGACAACACTTGTATAAAAAAATGCAAAAAATACTATCGCCGAAACATATAGCAACATGTACAGCGGTTGTCCTCTTCCTAACATTGATGTTACTCCTAGCAACCAATCTGGACCGTTACCAGCATTTATACTTAATGCTGTTACTGGTAAAAGTAGTATGGAAGAAGCAAATATCGGAGGTATCACGCCTGCTGTATTAATCTTTAAAGGTAAATGACTAGACTGTCCTTGCATTACTTTCATTCCAACTTGCCTCTTAGGATATTGGATTAAAATTCTTCTTTGCCCTCTCTCCATAAATACTATAAAGCCTATTACCAACACTGCTAAAAACAAAAAGAATATTATTAACAATCCAGATAAAGCACCTGTTTTTCCTAGTTCTAAAGTTGATACTAAGGCAGAGGGTAATTCTGCAACAATACCAGCCATGATTATCAATGAAATTCCATTACCTATTCCTCTAGAAGTAATTTGCTCTCCTAACCACATTAAAAAAACTGTTGCTCCAGTAAGTGTTATTACGGTTGTAATCTTAAAAAAAATTCCTGGATTATCTATTGCTGGACCTTGAGAATTAGTCATACCTTCTAGACCAGATGCAATACCTAATGCTTGGACGCTGGCTAGAAGAACTGTGCCATATCGAGTATACTGAGTTATCTTTTGCCTACCGCTTTCACCGTCTTTTTTTAACTGAGAAAGATGCGATGACGTAGATGACATTAATTGTATAATAATAGAAGCAGAAATGTAAGGCATAATGTTCAAAGCAAAAATTGACATTCTACTTAATGCACCGCCAGCAAACATATCAAACATTCCAAAAATTCCACCTGTGTTTTGGTTAAATATATCATCTAATGCACCTGGATTTACCCCTGGTATAGGTATGTATGTTCCTAGCCTATATACAATCAATGCTAGTAAGGTAAAAAGAATTCTATTTTTTAATTCTGTTGCCTTTGCTAAAGCACCAAAATTTACAGAAGAAGCGAGTTGTTCAGCAGCTGAAGGCATAATTAAGACTCTTTCTTTTTAGAACTTTTTTCTTTTAAATCGTTAGCATCTTTTATGCTCTCTAGTATCAGTTTTCCTTTGATCTTAGATAATTCATCAGTAGCTTTTTTACTTACTTTATTAACTCTGATTGTGATTTTATGAGATATCTTCCCATTGCCAAGTAATTTAACTCCAATGGTTTTCTTTCTGATTAATCCTGCTTTAGCTAGAACATCTTTGTTAATTTCTTTTAATGGATCAAGTTTTTTACTATCTATAGCTTTACTAATATCTACTAAATTAATAATAGAATACTCCTTTCTAAAAGGATTTTTAAATCCTCTTTTTGGAAGTCTTCTATGAAGTGGCATTTGACCACCTTCGAACCCTTTAATAGCAACACCTGACCTTGATTTTTGTCCTTTATGTCCAGCTCCTGAGGTTTTACCTTTTCCTGACCCTATTCCTCTTCCTACTCTTTTTGATGACTTAGTTGATCCCTTATCTACAATATTATTTAGTTTTAGCATTACTATTTTATCTCATACTTTACAAGGTGTTTAACTTTTTTAATCATACCAAATATACTTTCATTGTATTCTAAGGTTTTTGTACGATTTAGTTTATTCAAACCCAAACCTATCAGGCACTTTCTTTGATAGCTTTTTCTTCCTATTGGACTAGCCACCTGTGTAACTATTAATGTTTTTTTCGTTTTGCTCATCTATTTTTTTTCGTGACTTTCTTCTCTTGTGTACTCGAAAGTTCACTTAATTTATTATCTTGCTTATCAATTTTATTTTTTTTTCCAAAAATATTACTAACTTTTAAGCCTCTTCTAGAAGCAATATTTCGAGGAGATTGTATGTTTTTTAGTCCCTCAAATGTTGCCCTCACCATATTATAAGGACTTGAGCTACCAACTGATTTTGAAACTACATCTTGTACCCCCAAAGTCTCAAAAACTGCTCTCATTGGTCCTCCTGCAATAATGCCTGTTCCAGGTGGAGCAGTCCTTAGTATGACCTTCGATGCTCCGTGCCTACCTTTGATGTCATGGTGGATAGTTCTACCTTCCTTCAGAGGAATTCTCAACATTTTAATTTTTGCTTTATCTGTGGCTTTTCTAATTGCTTCTGGTACTTCTTTAGCTTTTCCGGTTCCAAATCCAACTCTGCCTTTGGTATCTCCTACTACGACTAATGCCGCGAAGCCAAATCTTCTTCCACCTTTTACTACCTTTGCAACTCTATTAATACTGACTAACTTTTCAGTTAATTCGTTACCTTCTATACTTTTTAGATCTTTTTCCATTTATTAATTTCCTAAAAAATAAGGCCTTCTTTTCTAGCAGACTCTGCAAAAGCCTTTACTCTACCATGATAAAGATATCCTCCTCTGTCAAAAAAAACTTTTTTAATACCTGCTGCATTTGCTTTTTTTGCCATTTCAGAACCTACGATTTTTGCTGCATTTATATTTCCACCATTATTTTTAATATCCTTCTTTAACCCTTTATCTATACTAGAAACAGCTAATATTGTCGTTCCTTTGCTATCATTTATTATTTGACTATAAAAATTAGTGTTGCTTCTGAAAACAGAAAGTCTTAAATCACAAGTTGTAATAGATTTAAGTTTGAACCTATTACGTTTCATTCTTTTCTTTAAAAGAATTTTACTCTTTGAACTCATTTATTTTTTCTTTCCTTCTTTTCTTCTAATAACTTCTTCTTGATATTTAATGCCTTTACCTTTATAAGGTTCGGGCTTCCTTAATCTTCTTATTTCAGAGGCAAATTGTCCAACTCTTTGTTTATTAATACCACTTATAGATATCTCTGTTGGTTTTACACATTTTACTTCTAAATCTTCTGGAATAGCCAATTTTATATCATGGCTGAAGCCTAATTGTAAAGTTAATATATTTGCTTCTTTCGAAGCTCTGTATCCTACTCCATTTATTTCTAGATTTCTATTAAAACCAGTCGAAACTCCTAGCACCATATTATTTATGATAGTTCTTGTCATTCCCCAGGCAGCCCTAGCATTTTTAGTCTCATTTAAGGGACTGATTAAAATCTTATCATCTTCTTTCTCTAATTTGACTGATTCTGGAAAAGTTTGATTTAACTGCCCTTTTTGTCCTTTTATAGTAATTTGATTAGCTACTATATCAGCTTCTATTCCATCTGGTAATTGAACTGGTTTTTTTCCTACTCTAGACATATTCTGTGTATCCTAATTTTAATAAATTCTGCAAATTACTTCTCCACCAATATTAATTTCTTTTGCTTTGAAATTTGTCATTACTCCCTTGGATGTAGAAATTATAGATATTCCCATGTTATTTTTATATACCGGCATATCTTTCACTGAGGAATATACTCTTAATCCTGGTTTAGAAATGCGAACAATTTCCTTAATTACGGGCTCTCCATGATAGTATTTTAAAGATATTTCAATTATTTTACCTCTTGTATCTTCTGTTAAAGAATAGTCTCTTATAAATCCCTCCTCTTTAATTACTTTTAAAATTGCCAATTTAATTTTTGATGCTGGACATGAAATTGAAGCTTTTTTTACTTGCTGTCCATTTCTTATTCTTGTCAGTAAATCACTTATTGGGTCAGTCATTGTCATTTTTTTTCCTTTACCAACTTGCCTTTATCATACCAGGTATTTGACCGGAAGCAGCGAGATCTCTAAGTGCTATTCTAGATAGCTTGACCCTCCTATAAAAACCTCTAGGCCTACCAGATAATTCACATCTGTTTCTAATTCTAACAGAGCAACCATTTTTGGGTAGAGATGCTAGTTTTATAACTGCCTGAAACCTATCTTCTGAAGACGTCTTTTTATTCATGATAATTTGCTTTAATTCTTTTCTTTTTTGACTAAACTTCTCAACTTTTTTTATTCTCGACTTATTTTTTTCTATAGCACTTTTTTTTGCCAAAACTCTCTCCTTTAATTGTTAATAGGTAAATTAAATTTTTTTAATAGTTCTAAACCTTGTTTGTCATTACTTGCTGATGTCACAATGGTTATATCCATGCCTCTAAGTTCGTCTAAGTTATCATAATCTATTTCAGGAAAAACAATTTGCTCTTTTAGTCCTAAAGAAAAGTTTCCTTTTCCGTCAAAACTACCTTTAGACAACCCTCTGAAATCTCTGACTCTAGGAAGTGCAATATTTACTAATCTATCCAAAAACTCATACATTCTATTCTTTCTAAGTGTAACTTTGACACCTACATTGGCCCCTTCTCTTAGTTTAAAACCTGCTACAGACTTTCTTGCTTTAGTAATTACTGGTTTCTGGCCGCTTATGAGCTTCATATCATTAAGTGCTCCCTCAATTTTTCCCTTATCTTCAGATGCTTTTCCCACTCCCATATTTAGAGTAATTTTTTCTAATCTAGGCACAGCCATATCATTTTTAATTTTTAAAGCTTCTTTAAGTGCTAATTTTATTTCACTTTCATATAATTCTTTTAATCTAGCCATTATTTATCAATTACCTCACCAGTAAGTTTGCTAAAACGAACTTTTCTTCCATCTTCCAAAAATTTAAAACCAACTCTTGTAGGTTTATTCTTACCTTCTTCAAGGAAAGCAATATTGGAAATATTTATAGTTCCCTCTTTTTCTTTTATACCTCCAGGGTCGTTCTGTGTTGGCTTAGTATGTTTTTTGACTATATTAATTCCTCTTACCATAGCTCTATTTTTTTCTGGATAAATTTTTAATACTTCCCCCGTAGCACCTTTATTTTTTCCAGAGATGACAATTACTTTATCACCTTTTTTTATTTTTAAAGCCATTATAACACCTCTGGAGCTAAAGAAATAATCTTCATAAATTTTTTAGCTCTTAATTCTCTAGTTACAGGACCGAAAATTCTTGTACCAATAGGTTCTTGCTGTTTATTTATAAGTACTGCAGCATTTTTGTCAAACCTTATAGCGCTACCATCATTTCTTCTTATCTCCTTTGCCGTTCTTACAATTACGGCATGATGAACATCTCCCTTGTTGACTTTACCTTTAGGTATAGCCTCCTTTATGGAAACTATTATTATATCACCTACACTAGCAAATTTTCTTTTTGAACCTCCAATAACCTTTATACATTGCACTCTTCTAGCTCCAGAGTTGTCGGCCACTTCGAGATTAGTTTCATTAATTATCATAAAATTTATTCCTTAATATTAAATTACTATCCATGTTTTAAGTTTTGATATTGGTCTGGTCTCTTGAATAGCAACTTTATCTCCAACTTTTAAATTATTTCCCTCATCGTGAGCATGGTATTTTTTATATTTTTTAATATATTTTTTATAAATGGGATGCTTTAGTAGTCTTTCAACTCTAACAACTACTGTTTTCTGATTATTTGCACTGCAAACTACTCCATTTAAGACTCTTTTAGGCATTTTTACTATTCTCCTTAATGTTAATCAAAGTCTTTATTTTTGCAATTTCTCTTCTTACAAACCTTATTCTTGATGGCTTTTCTAACTGTCCCATAGACTTCTGAAATCTCAAGTTCATTCCCTCTTTTTTATAATTAGCAAGAAGAGTTTCTAATTCATCTGTAGTTTTAGTTTTTAAATCAGATTTTGGCATATTATAATCTAACTCCTCTCGTTATAAACTTAGTTTGAATAGGCAATTTAGCGGCACCTAACTCAAAAGCTCTCTTAGCTAAATCTTCACTCACTCCATCTAACTCAAACAGAATTCTTCCTGGCTTAACTCTGCAAGCCCAATATTCAGGGGTTCCCTTTCCTTTTCCCATTCTTACTTCTGCAGGTTTTTGAGACACAGGCAAGTCTGGGAAAATTCTTATCCATACTCTACCTTGTCTTTTTATATGTCTAGTTATAGCTCTTCTAGCTGCTTCAATTTGTCTCGCAGTCAATCTATCTGGTTGTAATGCTTTTAATCCAAAAGCACCAAAGTTTAAGGAGAACCCACCTTTAGCATTTCCATGAATCCTTCCTTTATGAGCTTTTCTATACTTTGTTCTTTTAGGAAATAGCATATTTATTTACCCTTTGCTTTATTCGCTGCAGTATTAATATTATCCTCTTCTTTGTTATTGTCAGTTGATCTCTCTCCATTGTAAACCCACACTTTTATTCCTATTGTACCATAAGCAGTGTGCGATGTTGATACTCCATAGTCAATGTCCGCTCTTAAGGAATGCAATGGAACTCTGCCTTCTCTGTACCATTCTATTCTTGCTATTTCTGCTCCTCCTAATCTTCCGCCAGAAACTATTTTAATCCCTTCTGCACCTAACCTTAAAGCAGATTGAATAGATCTTTTCATTGTCCTCCTAAAAGAAGCTCTCCTCTCTAACTGCTCAGCAATATTATCAGCAATAAGCTGCGCATCTAACTCTGGCTTTCTTACCTCTACAATATTTAACTGAACTTCTCCATCAGTTATTTTAGAAATTCTTTGCTTAATTTTTTCAATATCACTACCTTTTTTTCCAATTACAACACCCGGTCTTGCAGTATGAATTGTAATTATCGCTTTTTTAGCAGGCCTTTCTATTATAACCTTGCTAACAGCGGCTTGTTTTAGAGTCATACGTATAAACTTCTTTATTTTTAAATCTTCGTGCAATAAATTGGCGTATTCTTTTCCTTTGGCAAACCATTTGGAACTCCAGTCCTTGTTAACGCTTAGTCTTAAAACTATTGGATTTACTTTTTGTCCCATTATGATTTCTCCTCAACTTGCTTTAATATTATTGTTAATTTACTAAAAGGCTTTAAAATTCTTGCTGCCCTTCCTCGTGCTCTTGCTCTTAATCTTTTCATTACCATGGCTTTTCCTACAAAAGCCTCGTCTACAACTAATCTATCTATATCTAGAGAATAGTTATTTTCAGCATTTGCAATTGCTGAGTTCAAAACCTTTAATACATCTTTGGAAATTCTTTTTTTTGAGAAAGTTAAATTATCTATTGCTTTTTTAATAGCTTTCCCTCTTATTGATTTAGCTACTAAATTTAGCTTTTGCGAACTTATCCTTAAATTAGTTGCTCTAGCAGTTGCTTTTATTTTATTTATATCCATACAATACTCAATTACTTTTTAACCTTTTTATCAGCTGTGTGACCATAATATGTTCTAGTTGGAGAATACTCACCAAGTTTTTGCCCAACCATTTCTTCAGATACCAAAACAGGAATAAATTTTTTTCCATTATAGACATTAAATGTAATTCCTACAAATTGAGGTAATATGGTTGAACGTCTTGACCAAGTATTTATTGGCTTTGTCTTATTTTCTTTAAGATGATCTTGTACCTTTTTTATTAAATGTCCGTCCACAAAAGGTCCTTTCCAAACTGATCTCGACATATCTACCTACTATTCCTTCTCTTCAATATAAATTTATCAGTTCTTTTATTATTTCTAGTTCTTTTCCCTTTAGTTGGCACTCCCCAAGGAGTCACAGGATTTCTTCCACCTGAGGTTCTACCTTCTCCTCCGCCATGCGGATGATCAACTGGATTCATAACAACACCTCTGACGTGTGGCCTTTTTCCTAACCATCTGCTCCTACCTGCCTTTCCTGACTTTGAATTTTGATGATCAGGATTTGAAACTACACCTATTGTTGCCCTACAAACTAATGGTACTAGTCTCTGCTCGCCTGATACCATTTTTATCATGGCATAATTTCTATCCTTCCCTACTAGCTGCACTGATGATCCTGCAGATCTTGCTATCTGTCCTCCTTTTCCCGGTTTAAGTTCAACATTATGCAATATAGTTCCTGGTGGTATATTTGCCATAGGAAGACAGTTTCCTGGTTTAATATCAACACTGCTTCCTGAAATTACAGTATCCGATACTTTCAACTTTTGAGGAGCAATTATATAACTTAGTTCTCCATCTTCATATTTTATTAAGGCAATATGACACGTTCTATTAGGGTCGTACTCTAATCTTATTACTTCGGCTTTCTTGTCATCATTAATTCTTTTAAAATCAATTATCCTGTAATTTCTTTTATGACCTCCACCTTTCCACCAAACAGTGGTTCTTCCTTTATTATTTCTACCTCCGGTTTTATTTAAGCCTTTGGTTAGTTTTTTAACTGGACCACCTTTATGCAACTCTGACTTATCAACTAATACCAATGATCTTCTAGAAGGAGAAGTAGGCTTAAAATTTTTTAAGGGCATTAGTTAACTCCTCCACTGTAATCTAATGTTTCGCCTTTTGGTAAAGTAATTACTGCTTTCTTGTAATCGTTTCTCTTTCCTCTAGTTCCTTTGAATATTTTCTTCTTACCTTTTATTTTAATAGTATTTACTGCTTTTACCTTTACCTTAAAAACTTTTTCTATAGCTGTCTTAATTTCATTCTTAGAAGTATTTATTCCTACTTTAAATACAAACTGATTATTTTCAGAAATTTTTGTGGATTTTTCTGTTACAACAGGAAATTTAATTATATCGTAAATATTTTTCATACTATTTATATTTTTCCTCCAACTGATTAAGTGCATCTTTAGACAAAACTAATGTTTTTCTTTTGAGTATTATTGGAGCATAAATTCCTTTGTGAGATAGAAAATCAATATTTTTTAAGTTCTGAATTGATAAAGAAAAGTTCTTATTAGGCTTCTCTGAGTCTATGAAAGTTGCGGACTCAATTCCCATTTTCTTTATCTTTGTATTTAACTCTTTAGTTTTAATTGATTTAAGTTCCAATTTATCTACTATCTTAAGGTTACCTTCTTTAAACTTGGATGTAAGCAAAGACCTTACAGCACTTCTTTTAAGTTTGGAATTAAGTTTATATTCATAACTTCTTGGCTTTGGTCCATGAACTACCCCGCCTCCTTTAAACTGAACTACTTTTTTTGATCCATGCCTTGCTCTTCCCATTCCCTTTTGTTTATAAATCTTTGCTGTCGAGCCAATTATTTCGTTGCGCTCCTTTGTCTTATGTGTTCCCTGTCTCTTCTTAGCTAGTTGCCAGTTTACTAGCCTTGCAATTATATCTTTGTTCTCTTTAACATTAAACACTGAGTCTGATAAAACAATATCTTCGACTTCTTTATTATCAAGATTAATTACTTTTATTTTTACCTTATTTACCATTTTTTACTTCATCAGTTTTTTTTGAGTCTGAATTTTTTAATGTCTCATCATTTTTAACTTCTAATTTATTATTTGATGGTTCTTCAGAGCCGGTTTTTAAGTTTTCATTTTTTTCTTTGTTAATTCGATCAGAAGAGTCTTTTTTTAGTTTCTTAGAGCCTATTGGAATAGGTGCATGCGGTGGCAGTATTTTCTTTTTTGCGTCCCTAACTGACACCCATCCTCCTACAGATCCTGGTACTCCCCCCTTAACAAGAAGTAATCCCCTCTCCTCATCTATAGAAACAACTTCCAAATTTTGTATTGAAACAGTCTTATTGCCAAGCTGTCCTGCCATCTTCTTACCTTTCCAAACTTTTCCAGGATCTTGGCTATTACCGGTGGATCCGTGACTTCTATGTGATATAGATACTCCATGACTAGCTCTTAGACCAGAAAAATTGTGTCTTTTCATTCCTCCAGCGAAACCCTTTCCAATTGAAGTAGCCTTAACGTCTACAAATTGTCCGACAACAAAATGGGACACATCTATTTCTGATCCACTATCTACTAAATTATCTTCAGAAACTCTAAATTCTTTAATTTTATTTGCAGGTTCCATTTTAAGTTTTGAAAAAAATTTTTTTTCAGGATTATTAAATTTGGAAGGAGCTTTTTTATCAAAGCCTATTACTAGTGCATTGTATCCGTCCTTATCAACATTTCTAATTTTTAGTACTTTTGCTACTGGTACCTCTAACACAGTAACACTGTTATGCCTTCTGTTTTGATCAAAAACTCTAGTCATACCTATCTTTTTGGCTATCAATCCGGTTCTCATAATTTTATCTCTACATCTACACCAGCAGCCAGATCTAACTTCATAAGAGCATCTACTGTCTGAGGCGTGGGTGATACTATATCCAAAACTCTTTTATAGGTTCTTATTTCAAATTGTTCTCTTGATTTTTTATCTACATGTGGAGATCTGTTAACGGTAAACCTTTCAATCTTTGTAGGAAGAGGAATTGGACCTTTAACATCAGCACCAGTTCTTTTTGCGGTATTGACTATCTCATGAGTAGAGTTATCCAGAACTCTATGATCAAAAGCCTTAAGTCTAATCCTTATATTTTGATGCTCTGCCAATTTAATGTACCCTTATTCTATGATTTCAGAAACTACGCCGGCTCCTACTGTTTTACCACCCTCTCTAATAGCAAACTTTAAACCTTTAGCCATTGCGATAGGTGATATAAGATTAAAAGTAAGACCAATATTGTCTCCAGGCATTACCATTTCCGTACCACTAGGTAATTCTACAGTACCAGTTACATCAGTTGTTCTAAAATAAAATTGAGGTCTATAATTTCCAAAAAAAGGAGTATGCCTCCCGCCTTCTTCCTTTGTAAGTACATATGTCTCTGCTTTAAATTTAGTATGGGGCTTGATAGAGCCAGGCTTTGCTAGAACTTGCCCCCTTTCTACATCTTCTCTGTTTATTCCTCTTAGTAGTGCTCCTATATTGTCACCGGCTTCACCTCTATCAAGAAGCTTTCTAAACATTTCTACGCCCGTACAAACTGTCTTTGTCGTATCTTTTATTCCAATAATTTCTATATCATCATTTACATTTATTACACCCGATTCTACTCTACCAGTAACAACGGTACCTCTTCCAGATATAGAGAATACATCTTCAATTGGCATAAGAAAAGGTTGGTCTACAGGTCTATCTGGCTGAGGAACATATTTATCAACCTCTTCCATTAGCTTTAAGATAGCAGGTGCCCCTACATCAGATTTATCTCCTTCCAAGCCTTTAAGAGCTGAACCTTTAATAATAGGAATATCATCTCCAGGAAATTCATATTTGGATAGTAATTCTCTTACTTCCATTTCTACTAATTCTAGTAATTCTGGATCATCAACTTGATCAACTTTGTTAAGAAACACTACTAGAGCTGGAACTCCAACCTGTCTAGCTAAAAGAATGTGCTCTCTTGTCTGTGGCATAGGTCCATCCGATGCAGAAACTACTAAAATACCTCCATCCATTTGTGCAGCTCCTGTAATCATATTTTTTACATAATCAGCATGTCCTGGACAGTCAACATGTGCATAATGTCTAGCCGTCGTTTCGTATTCAACGTGAGCAGTATTAATAGTAATACCTCTCTCTTTTTCTTCTGGAGCTTTATCAATTTCGTCATAAGCAATACTAGTGGCCCCTCCAGACTCTGCTAATACTTTTGTTATTGCCGCTGTTAGTGTTGTTTTTCCATGATCAACGTGTCCTATAGTTCCGATGTTGACATGCGGTTTTGTTCTTTCAAATTTTTCTTTAGCCATATTAAATCTCCATTATCAAAATTAAAATATCATTATCCTCAACTTGCCAGCTTTGACTTTAACTCTTCTTCTACCATTGCTGGTACAAGGTCATACTTGTCAAACTGCATGCTATAAACAGCTCTACCCTGCGTCATAGACCTTAGATTATTAACATATCCAAACATTGTTGCAAGAGGAACATTTGCCTTAACCAAGGTTGCATTACCTTGAGGATCCATGCCTTGAACTTGTCCTCTTCTGCTATTTAAATCTCCAATAACATCTCCAACAAATTCTTCTGGAGTAACTACCTCAACCTTCATCATAGGTTCTAATAACTTAGGACTAGCTTTTGACAGTGCATCTTTAAAAGCCGTTCTTCCTGCGATTTCAAAAGCCATTACACTAGAATCTACATCATGGAAAGCCCCATCATATAAAGTTACACTGACATCTATTACAGGATAGCCTGCTACAACCCCGTTTTGCATAGCTGCTTCAATACCTTTCTGAACACCAGGGATGTATTCTTTTGGTATATTTCCTCCAACAACTTTATTAACAAATTCTAATCCACAGCCAGGATCTCCTTTCTTCACCAACATTTTAACTCTAGCAAATTGTCCAGCACCGCCAGATTGTTTTTTATGGGTATAATCTACATCAGACTCAGACGTTATAGTTTCTCTGTATGCTACTTGAGGTGCACCAACATCTGCTTCAACTTTAAACTCTCTTTTCATTCTATCTACAATAATATCAAGATGTAATTCACCCATACCCTTAATTATAGTTTGTCCACTTTCATTATCAGTAGAAACTCCAAATGAAGGATCTTCTGCAGCTAATCTTGTAAGTGCCTCAGACATTTTTTCTTGGTCAGCTTTTGTTTTAGGCTCTACGGCAACCTCGATTACTGGATCGGGAAAATCCATTCTCTCCAATATTACTTTATTATTAATATCGCTTAATGTATCGCCTGTGGTCACAGACTTTAAACCACAAATTGCTATGATATCACCTGTTCTAGCTTCCTTTATATCTTCACGACTGTTAGCATGCATTTGAAGCATCCTGCCTATTCTTTCTTTTTTTTCTTTAACTGTGTTTTCAACAGTACTACCACTTTGTAAAACTCCTGAATAGACTCTCGCAAATGCTAAAGTACCCACAAAAGGATCAGTCATAATTTTGAAAGCTAGAGCTGAAAATGGTTCGTTATCAGAACACTTTCTTTGCAACTCGTCCTCTCCATTCATGGCAACACCTTTAACGGGTGGTAAATCTAGAGGCGAAGGAAGGAAATCTATAACAGCATCCAGCATAGGTTGAACTCCCTTATTTTTAAAAGCTGATCCACAAAGGGTAGGAACAAAGCTACCTCTAATTGTTCCTTTTCTTATACACTTTTTGAGTGTATCAGCGTCTGGCTCTTTCCCTTCTAAGTATTGTTCCATTACAAGGTCGTCCTCTTCTACTGCTAGTTCTACTAGTTTTTTTCTGTAGTCATTTGCTTTTTCTTGGAACTCAGAGCTTATATCTCTCTCTTCAAATTCTGCACCTAGATTATCTTCTTTCCAGACTATCTCTTTCATATTTAAAATATCAACAATACCTATAAATTCTGCTTCACTTCCTATTGGCAACTGAGTGACTAATGGAACAGCACCTAACCTATCAGTAATCATATCAACGCATCTATAAAAATCTGCACCAACTCTATCCATCTTATTTATAAAACACATTCTTGGTACTGCGTATTTGTTAGCTTGTCTCCAAACTGTCTCAGATTGAGGCTCAACTCCTGCAACACTATCAAATACAGCAACTGCTCCATCTAATACTCTAAGTGACCTTTCCACTTCAATCGTAAAGTCGACATGACCAGGCGTATCGATTATGTTAATTCTGTGATTCTTCCAAAAGCATGTTGTAGCAGCTGAGGTAATGGTTATTCCTCTTTCTTGTTCTTGTTCCATCCAATCCATAGTTGCTGCGCCATCATGCACTTCTCCAATCTTATGAGAAACGCCAGTGTAGTAGAGAACCCTTTCTGTAGTAGTAGTTTTACCAGCATCAATGTGAGCCATTATGCCAATATTTCTATAATTAAGTAAATCTGTTTTTCTTTCCATTTTAATAATCCTTACTTACCATCGATAATGAGCAAATGCTCTGTTAGCTTCAGCCATCTTTCTAGTATCTTCATTTTTTTTAATAGAAGCCCCTCTCTTCGAGGATGCATCCAGTAACTCTCCAGCCAGTCTATCTATCATAGTATTTTCATTTCTCCTTCTTGCAGCATCAATTATCCATCTAATTGCCAGTGCTTGTTTTCTTCTAGGAGAAACTTCAACTGGGACTTGATAAGTAGCTCCACCAACTCTTCTCGATCTAGTCTCTATTTGTGGTTGTACGTTTTCAATTGCGGCTTTAAAAATTTCTATTGGAGACTTATCTTTTTGCCTTTTATCTAAAATATCAAAAGAAGAATATATTAGCTTCTCTGCAGTGTTTTTCTTACCATCAATCATTAATGCTCTAACAAACTTAGCTAATACCATGTCCTTATATCTTGGATCAGGTAATATTTCTCTTTTTACAGCTTTCCTTCTTCTTGACACTCAAAACTCCTTTTATTTAGGCCTTTTAGCCCCATACTTAGATCTTCTTTGTTTTCTGTTACCAACACCTTGGGTATCTAAGGTGCCTCTTACTACATGATATCTAACTCCAGGAAGATCTTTTACCCTACCTCCTCTAATCATAACAACTGAATGCTCTTGTAAGTTATGTCCCTCGCCTGGAATGTAACTGGTAACTTCAAAACCATTTGTTAATCTGACTCTAGCAACTTTTCTTAATGCAGAATTAGGTTTTTTAGGAGTAGTAGTATATACTCTTGTACACACACCTCTTTTTTGAGGACAAGCTTCTAGAGCGGGAACTTTATTCCTTTTTGAAGACGACTTTCTGCCCTTTCTAACCAGTTGATTAACAGTTGGCATTTTAAATTCCTTTATAAATATTTTTTTACCAGAAACACGCATATTATTGGCACGCAACAAAACCGTCAAGTACTAATTACAAAATTTTTTTTACTACTGTTGCTTTTTTACAACATTACTAATTTTGCTTATTTTACTTGCTCACTTTCTATTTGTTTAGCCTGTTTTTCTTTAATACGCTTTTCATTTAAAATAGCCAATTTTTTAAACTTAGTCATTGTTCTTCCAGTTCCTGCAGGAATAAGTCTTCCAACAATCACGTTCTCTTTCAGTCCAGCCAATTTATCTTTCTTGCCAGCAGTAGCAGCTTCTGTTAAAACCCTAGTAGTCTCTTGAAATGATGCAGCGGAGATAAAAGAGCTAGTTTGCAGACTAGCCTTGGTTATTCCGTTTAAAATTGAAATAAACTTCGCAGGTTTTTTCCCATCTTCAAGAACAATTCGATTAATAGATTCAACCTCATCTCTATCAACTTGCTCACCAGCTATCAAACTGGTATCACCTGCATCTGTAATTTCTACTTTTTGTAACATCTGTCTAGCAATAACTTCAATATGTTTATCATTTATTTTTACACCTTGTAAACGATATACATCTTGTATCTCATTTACTAAGTAATTTGCTAGCTCCTCTATCCCAAGCACTCTTAATATGTCATGTGGTACTGGGTTCCCATCCATTAAAAGATCACCTTTATTTACTATATCACCCTCTTGAACCATAATATGTTTTCCTTTAGGTACTAAATATTCTACTTGGTTATCACTATTTTCTGTATCCACCACTATGAGTTTTTTATTAGCTCTAACATCATTTCCAAATTCAATTTTTCCTCTAATATCAGATATAAATGAATAATCCTTTGGTTTTCTTGCTTCAAAAAGTTCTGCTACTCTTGGAAGGCCTCCTGTAATATCTTTTGATTTTTGAAAATCTAATGGTATTCTCGCAAGTAAGTCTCCTGCGTTAACTTTCTGTTTTTTCTTTCCAGGAGTAAAACCAATTGATAATACAGCTGAAACAGGTAATTCATAAATAGCCTTTGAGCCATTGGCTAATTTTAATATTTTATCTTTATCATCTACAATTTCCATTCTTGGTCTATAATCTTGCTGCTTTGAAGATCCTGGTATTCTCCAGTCTTTGACAACTTGGCTTGTCATGCCAGTATCCTGAGAGGTTGTTTCTTCCAAAGTATCCTTATTTAGATCTATAAACTTAACAAATCCTTGTTTTTCTGTAATTATTGGTCTTGTATAAGGATCCCACTCTGCAATTTTTTGTCCTCTTTCAATTTTACTTTTTTCTTTTAGTAAAATATTAGAACCGTAGGGTATTTTTTCTCTTAATCTTTCTCTTCCATTATCATCTTTGATAATTAATCTGCAGTCTCTATCTAGTACAGTGCCTATACCTTTTTTATCATAAATAACATTTGATCCTTCTACGTATAAAGTTCCTGAAATATTTGCTTCTAATCTAGATGGTTCGGCACCTGCTTGTGCTGCTCCACCAATATGAAAAGTTCTCATTGTAAGTTGTGTACCGGGTTCTCCTATAGATTGCGCTGCCACTACACCTACAGCCTCGCCAATATTAACTTTGGTACCTCTAGCTAAATCTCTACCATAACAAGTAGCGCACATTCCTGTAGAAAGAGCGCATGTTAAAGGACTCCTTACTTTAACCGCATCAATTTCAGCTTCCACAATCTTTGTAACTAAATCTTCATCAATAAAATCTCCAGATTTTGCAATTAATTTTCCATCTTCAGGATGTTTTACTTGCTCTGCTAGATATCTACCAACTATTCTTTCTTCCAAACTTTCTATCACCTCTCCTGCATCGATAACGGCTTTTTTAACTACTCCTTTTTTCGTGCCACAATCTTCTTTAGTGACAATTAAATCTTGAGCTACATCTACTAATCTTCTAGTTAAATAACCAGAATTCGCTGTTTTCAAAGCTGTATCAGCTAAACCCTTTCTTGCTCCGTGAGTAGAATTAAAATATTCTAAAACACTTAATCCTTCTTTAAAATTTGATATAATTGGTGTTTCTATAATTTCTCCATTAGGTTTAGCCATTAGACCTCTCATTCCAGCCAATTGTTTCATTTGAGCAGTAGATCCTCTTGCTCCAGAGTCAGACATCATAAAAACAGAGTTCATCTTTTCCCCTTGGCCTATTGACATATCGTGCATCATTTTTTCTGCAACATTATCAGTGCATTTAGACCACGCATCTATAACTTTATTATACTTTTCCCCTTGTGTTATCAGTCCATCAGCATACTGTTTTTCATATTTTTTTATTAAATCTCTAGTATCGTCTACTAATTTAGTCTTTGCCTTTGGTATTATCATATCATCTTTTCCAAAAGATATCCCAGCTTTACAAGCATTTTTAAAACCGAGTTCCATAAGTCTATCCGCAAAAATGACAGTCTCTTTCTGTCCACAAAAACGATAGACTACATCAATTAGTCCTGCCAATTCCTTTTTGCTTAAGACTTTATTAATAAGAGAAAAGCCTATGTTTTTATTACGAGGTAAAATTTCAGATATCAATACTCTGCCTGGTGTTGTACTTAATAATTTTATCTCCTTATCTCCTTTATCATTAAAAATTTCTAGCCTGCATTTAATTTTAGCATGTAAAGAAACAAATTTAGCATCTAATGCATGCTTAACTTCATCTACAGAAGAAAAGTTCATTCCTTCTCCTTTTTCTTCTTGCTTTTCTAAACTTAAAAAATAAAGGCCCAAGACTATATCTTGAGTTGGAACTATTATAGGCTTTCCACTAGCAGGACTCAAAATATTATTAGTTGACATCATTAATACTCTAGCTTCTAACTGAGCCTCCACCGATAGCGGAACATGTACAGCCATTTGATCACCATCAAAGTCTGCATTAAAAGCAGTACATACAAGTGGATGAAGTCTTATTGCCTTACCTTCAATTAAAATAGGTTCAAAGGCTTGTATTCCTAATCTGTGCAAAGTGGGAGCTCTATTTAGCAAAACAGGGTGCTCTCTAATTACCTCATCTAAAATATCCCATACTTCTGATCTTTCTTTTTCAACCATTTTTTTTGCTGATTTGATTGTAGTAGCCAATCCTCTTATCTCAAGTTTAGAATAAATAAAAGGTTTAAAAAGTTCTAGTGCCATTTTTTTTGGTATACCGCACTGATGAAGTTTTAGTTCTGGACCTACTACAATAACTGATCTTCCAGAATAATCACATCTTTTCCCTAGTAAATTCTGTCTAAATCTTCCTTGTTTACCTTTAAGCATATCGGCTAGTGACTTTAAGGGGCGCTTATTTGATCCAGTTATAGGCCTTGCACGTCTTGTATTATCAAATAGGGCATCAACTGATTCCTGTAACATTCTTTGCTCATTTCTCACAATAATATCTGGAGCCTTTAAATCTTTTAGTCTTCTTAATCTATTATTTCTATTAATTACTCTTCTATATAAATCATTTAAATCTGAAGTAGCAAAACGCCCTCCGTCTAAAGGAACAAGAGGCCTTAAATCAGGAGGAATTACAGGCAGACTGGTTAGTATCATCCATTCTGGTTTATTTCCTGAAGAAATAAATTGTTCTACTAATTTTAACCTTCTAAGCAGCTTTTTCTTCTTTATATCTGACTTAGAAGTACTTAATTCTTCTTTAATGTTAACACGCTCTTCTTCTAGGTTCATAGCTTCAAAGATCTTTCTAATGGCTTCAGCGCCAATTCCAGCTGAAAATGAATCAGCAGGATTTTCATCTAAGGCTTTATTGTATTCTTCATCAGACATTATTTGCTTGAATTTAAGGTTTGTTAACCCGGGTTCTGTTACTATATGATTTTCAAAATATAAAACTTTTTCAACATCTTTCATTGCCATATCTAATAAGAGGCTGATTCTAGAAGGCAAAGACTTTAAAAACCATATATGAGCCACTGGTGCAGCTAATTCAATATGTCCCATTCTTTCTCTTCTTACTTTAGATTGTATTACCTCAACACCGCACTTCTCGCAAACTATGCCTCTATGTTTCATTCTTTTATATTTTCCACATAAACACTCATAATCCTTAACCGGGCCGAAAATTTTAGCACAAAATAATCCTTCTCTTTCAGGTTTAAAGGTTCTATAATTAATAGTCTCTGGTTTTTTTACCTCTCCAAACGACCATGATCTAATTTTTTCTGGACTAGCAATAGAAATTTTAATAAGATCAAAATCTTCATTCATATTTTCGACACTCTTCATTACTTTATTCATTATTTCTCCTAATTATTCATCTTGAGTTGAAGTTATTTCTGAGTTTTCACTTTGACTCTCACCTTGAGCTAACCCGACGTCCAGACAAAGAGATTGCATTTCTTTTACCAGAACATTAAAAGACTCAGGAACACCTGCTTCAAAACTTGTTTCTCCTCTTACTATAGATTCATACACTTTGCTTCTTCCCGCAACATCATCGGATTTAACAGTCAGCATCTCTTGCAATGTATAAGATGCACCATACGCCTGTAAAGCCCATACTTCCATTTCTCCAAATCTTTGACCACCAAATTGAGCTTTTCCTCCTAATGGCTGTTGAGTAACTAAACTATAAGGACCAATTGACCTGGAGTGTATTTTATCATCAACTAAATGATGAAGCTTCAACATATAAATGTACCCTACCGTTACTTTTCTATTAAAAGTCTCTCCTGTCCTACCATCAATCAAAGTAACCTGCCCTGAACTATCTAGTCCTGCTGATTCTAAAACTTTTATGATATCTATATCTCTCGCCCCATCAAAAACTGGTGTTGCTAGATTTAAACCTCTATTAACTTTAGATAATAATTTGATAAGTTCGTTATCATTTAGCTTATTAATCCTGTCTTCGAAATAATCTTCAGTAAACACTGTTTTAAGTATCTTTTTACAATCATCAGCTTTTGAAGAAATTTCTGCTACAGAATTATTTATGATTTTCTTTATCTTATTTGCTAACCCAGCAGAGGCCCAACCTAAATGAGTTTCTAAAATTTGACCAACATTCATTCTAGACGGCACACCTAAAGGGTTTAATACAATATCAACGGGTGTTCCATCTTCTGTGTGGGGCATATCTTCTATGGGAGCTATTTTTGAAATTACACCTTTATTTCCATGTCTTCCAGCCATTTTATCTCCGGGTTGCAGCTTTCTTTTTACAGCTACAAATACTTTTACCATTTTTAAAACACCTGGAAGAAGATCATCTCCAGATTGAACCTTGTCTACCTTCTCCTTGAACATTAACAAAATTTCATTCATCTCTGCATCAAACTCATTTTTAAGATTTTCTATATCGGTCATTGTTTGTTGGTTTTTTGTACCAATTTTCCATATTTGTTTTTTATCAAAACTATCTAAAATTTTTTCTGTAAGAACTTGTCCCTCATTTACACCTTTAAGCTTTCCAGAAAAGTGCTTTCCGATTAATAAGCTTTTAAGCCTTTTAAAAATGTTTTCTTCTATTATTCTTATCTGATCGTCTTTATCTTTCGCCAATCTTTCAATTTCTTCTTTCTCTATAGCTAATGCTCTCTCATCTTTATCTACGCCTCTTCTATTGAAAACTCGAACTTCAACAACTGTTCCTGAAACACCGCTTGGTAACTTTAAGGAAGAGTCCCTTACGTCTGAGGCTTTTTCTCCAAAAATAGCTCGTAGCAACTTCTCTTCTGGTGTCATAGGGGTTTCCCCTTTAGGAGTTACCTTTCCAACTAATATATCATTTGATCTCACCTCAGCTCCAACATAGACAATACCAGTTTCATCAAGATTTTTTAATGCTTCCTCGCCTACATTTGGAATGTCTCTTGTTATCTCTTCTGGGCCAAGTTTTGTATCCCTTGCCATTAATTCAAACTCTTCAATGTGTATCGAAGTAAATACGTCGTCTCTTACTATCCTCTCAGAAATTAATATTGAGTCCTCATAGTTGTATCCATTCCAAGGCATAAATGCTACCAAAACATTTTTTCCTAATGCTAATTCTCCATTATCTGTTGCTGGTCCATCTGCAATAACATCTCCTTTTTCTACTCTATCTCCCACCATAACTAGGGGTCTTTGATTTATAGAAGTGTTTTGGTTAGATCTTTGAAATTTCAAAAGATTATATACATCTACCCCTAATGTTATATCGTATTTTTTTTCATCAGTATGTCTGACTACTATTCTTCTAGCATCAACTTGCTCCACAAATCCACCACGTTTTGCAACTACAGCAGCTGAAGAGTCTTTTGCAACGACGCTTTCCATCCCGGTTCCTACCATAGGCGACTCTGAAACTACCAAAGGAACAGCTTGCCTCATCATATTTGATCCCATTAATGCTCTATTTGCATCATCATTTTCCAAGAAAGGTATCAATGAAGCAGCAACTGATACTAATTGTTTGGGAGAAACATCCATATATTCAATTTTATCTGTTGTTGACATGGCAAAGTCTCCGTTGTGTCTACAAGATACTAAGTCTCTAACGAAATCATTATTTTTAGTTAATGGTGCGTTAGCCTGTGCAATAACAAAATTATCTTCTTCTATTGCAGATAAATATTGAACATTTTGACTTACCTTAGATTTATTAACTTTTCTATAGGGGCTTTCTATGAACCCATACTTATTAACTTTTGCATAGGTTGCCAAACTATTAATAAGACCAATATTTGGTCCTTCAGGTGTTTCTATCGGACAAATTCTTCCATAGTGAGTCGGATGCACATCTCTAACTTCAAAACCAGCTCTTTCTCTTGTTAAACCTCCTGGACCTAAAGCTGATAATCTTCTTTTATGAGTGATTTCAGAAAGTGGATTAGTTTGATCCATAAATTGGCTTAGTTGTGAAGTTCCAAAAAACTCTTTCAATATTGATGTAAGAGGTTTAGCATTTATTAACTCTTTAGGCACTAACTTCTCATCCGGAACAGATCCCATTCTTTCTTTTATTGCTCTTTCCATTCTAACTAAGCCTGTTCTAAATTGATTTTCTACTAGTTCTCCTACCGATCTTACTCTTCTATTTCCTAAATGATCAATATCGTCATATTCTCCGATTCCATCTTTTAGATTTACTATAATATCTATTACACTTAAAATATCTTCTCTACTAAGTTCACCATAAGATTCTTCTAAGTTAGATCCTATTCTAGAATTTAATTTTACCCTTCCAACAGAAGACATATCATACTTTTCTGACTTCATTTTTTTAAATTCTTTATTTTTTATCCAAAGATTAGCCGGTTGATTTTGTCTAGCAGAGCTACTAACAGTTACTAATGAAAATTCTTCGCTCCTTTCTAGCAACCAAACGCCCTCTAGTTCAATAGTTTCTTTACTTAGTGAAAGAACCTTATCTTTTAGGGTTGATGATGAAAAGAAATCTAAGTTTTCCTGTATTGCTTCTACCCTAGCGAAAAAAAGATCAAAAAATAACTTTTCAGAGCTTTCTTCTGTAGGAGGCTCACCTGGCCTCATTATTTTATAAATTGAAGCAAGCGCTTCCGCTCTCTTGACATCTTTTTCAATAACAATAGTATTTCTTATATATGGCCCAGAGCTTATATTTGTACAAATTACATTAAAGGTTTTTATATTATTATTTCTTAAGCTTTCTAATATTTTCTCATCAATTTCGTCTCCAGCTTCTCCATAGATTTCTCCTGTTTCTTGATTGTAAATATCATCAGCTAAAAACTTTCCGTGAATACTTTTTTCTGGTACCAAGATATGTTTTAACTTTTTTTCTATAAAATCTCTATTACTTCTGTTAGTTAACCTCTCACCTTCGGACAGAAGCTTTTTCCCTGTCTCTGCATCAATCAAATCGAAACTAAGTTCTCCTTTAAGCTCATTAAAATCATAGTTAGTTTTTATCAGTTGATTTTCTTCAACACTGTAAACTACAGTTTCATAAAACCTTTTCAATATCTCTTGATTTTCAAGTCCCATAGACTTCAGTAAATAAGCCAAAGTAAGTTTTTTTCTTCTATCTATTCTGAAGAAGAGAAGATTTTTAGCATCAAACTCCACATCTAACCAGGACCCTCTGTAAGGAATAACCCTAGCTGCATTACTGTTATCGAAGAAAACTCCTGGAGACCTGTGCATTTGGCTTACTATGACTCTTTCGGTTCCATTTATTATAAATGTTGCTTTATCTGTCATAAGGGGAATGTCTCCTAAATAAACCTCTTCCTCTCTAGCATCTTTGCCAATTTCCTGGTTTGTTTCTTCGTCTACCTTAACTATATCTAATCTGAAAATTACTTTTAGAGCAGCAGCGTAAGTAAGTCCCCTTTGTCTGCATTCTATTACATCATATTTAGGTCTGTCTAATTTATAAGAAACATATTTTAAAGTCATTCTTCCTGCATAATCTTTCACTGGAAAGACGCTTGTTAAAGCATCATGTATTCCAATATGTGAATTTTTATTTTCTTCAGTTTTCGAGGTTAACAATTGTTGATAAGAAGATCTTTGTATTTCTATGAGGTTAGGCATATCCGCAATATCGTTCAGTACGCCGAATTTATGTCTTAAAGGTTTTCTATTTCTTAGAGAGAGTTTGTCAGCCATGTAGCTCCTTTATAAAAAAATTAAATTAAAAAAAGTGAGTGAATAATTCCGTAGAAAGGGAATATTCTAAATAATAAATTTCTTTTATTTTAGTTCAATTTTAGCACCAGCTTCTTCAAATTTTTTCTTCAAATCTTCAGCCTCTGCTTTTGCTACACCTTCTTTTATATTTTTAGGCGCTCCTTCTACCAAATCTTTAGCTTCTTTGAGACCTAAGCCAGTTGCTGCCCTAACCTCTTTGATAATATTTATTTTCTTATCTCCAACTTCTTTTAAGACCACGTCAAAAGAATCCTTTTCAGCAGATTTCTGATCATCAGCAACTCCGCCTGCAGCAGCTACTGCAGCAACTGGTGCAGCTGCCGATACGCCCCATTTATCTTGAAGCAGCTTAGACAACTCTGCAGCTTCCATTACAGTTAGTTTGGAAAGCTCATCTACCATTTTATTTAAGTCTGTCATAATATTTACCTTTCAATTAAAGTTAGTTTTCTTTCTTAGAAAAATTATTTAAAACTCCTACTAATTCTGTACCTGCAGCATTTAGTAATTGTACTATATTTTGATGTGGTGCAAGCAAATAGCTAGCAATCTCAGCTCTTATTTCATCTAATGATGCTAATTTAGATAGAAGGTCGAACTCCTCATCATTAATTATTTTTTCATTGAGGCTAGCTTTTACTACCTTAAGCTTTTCATTTTCGTCTGAATATTTTTTTACTACTTTTATACCAGCTACTGGATCTTTGGAAAAAACTATAGCTGTTGGACCTTTAAAAAAACTTTCTAATGCTTCGTAAGGTGTTTCCTTAGAAGCTAGTTTTACTAAACTATTTTTTGTTACTAAAAAACTTGCTCCGACTTTGCTGATTTCTTTTCTAAATTCTGTTAATTCCGAGGTATTCAGTCCTAGGTAGTGTGTTACTACTATACCTTCTGATTCTTCGAAATGTTTTTTCAAATTTTTTACTGCGATTTTTTTTTGTTCTCTATCCATTTTAAACCAAAAAAAAGCCAAAGACAGAAGAGCTATCTATGAAGGATTTATTGTAACCTTCAGTCTTTGACAGAAAATTAAACTTAATATATAATATAAAGCAAAGTCAAGTTATTTCTGTGATATTTTTAATGATGGTCCCATCGACGGTGATAAATAAATATCTTGCAAATAATTTCCTTTTGATGCTTTCGGTTTAGCCTTAACAATAGTATCTATAAAAGCAATAATATTTTCTTTTAGCTTTTCTTCCGAAAAACTTATTTTTCCCAATCCAGAATGAACAATACCTGTTTTATCTGCCTTAAATTCAATCTGTCCATTTCTAATTTCCTTTATTTTTCTTTCAATTTCATTAGTTACAGTACCCATTTTTGGATTAGGCATAAGTCCTTTAGGACCTAAAACTTTTCCAAATTTACCTACCACAGACATCATATCGGGTGATGCTATTACTACATCAACCTTAACTTTATTTTTCTCTATTTTTTCTCCCAAATCTTCTTGACCAACAAAATCAGCACCAGCATCTTTCGCTTCTTGAGCTAAATTATCTTTTACAAAAACAGCAATTTTTAATATTTTTCCTGTACCATGAGGCAAAGTAGCAAGACCTCTTACAACTTGGTCTGATTGTTTTGGATCAATACCTAAATTTATTGCAATATCTATAGTCTCATCGAATTTCACAGAGTTTGTGCCTTTAAAATGTTTTATTGCCTCTTCAATTTTATAAGTTTTTTCTCTATCTATATCACTTTTTAGTTTGGTATAGCGTTTTCCTCTTTTTCTCATAATTACCTAATTTATTTTATTACTTCTACTCCCATTGATCTAGCTGTACCAGCAATAATTTTGGCAGCTTGATCAATATTGTTTGTATTTAGGTCAGGTAATTTTTCTTCCGCTATCTTCTTGAGCTGTTCCATTGAAATTTCAGCTACAGGATCGGATATTCCAGCAGTACCAGAGCCTTTTTTTAAATTTACTTCTTTCTTGATATAAAAACTAGCTGGTGGTTTTTTTATAATAAATTCAAAACTTTTATCTTGATAGACTGTTATTATAACAGGGCAAGGCATACCTTTCTCTAGTTTTTCAGTTTTAGCATTAAAGTCCTTACAAAAATCCATTATATTAAGACCAGCTTGTCCTAGCGCAGGTCCAATTGGTGGTGAAGGACTTGCTTGTCCTGCTGGAACTTGTAATTTTACGTAACCTGTAACTTTCTTTGCCATGTTAAAACCTTTAAAATTTATATATATAATTGAAAGTTAAATCAAGATTTTTCTACTTGAGTATATTCTAGTTCAACCGGAGTAGACCTACCAAAAATTGATACTGCAACTTTCAAGCGAGATTTTTCAGCATCAACCTCTTCTACTATGCCATTAAAAGAGGCAAAAGGACCATCTGCAACCTTTACAGACTCACCAACTTCAAATGTTACAGTAGGAACAACACTTTCCATTCCTTCCTGTATTTGACTCAAAATTCTTTTTGCCTCACCATCCCTCAGCGCAACAGGTATGTTACCAGCACCCAAAAAATTACTTACCCTTTTAATTTTTTTTATTAAATGCCATGTATTATCATTCATTACCATATTTAACATTACATATCCTGGAAAAAATTTCTTTTCTCCTTCAATTTTTTTTCCCTTTTTAATCTCAAATGTTTTCTGTGTAGGAACTAAGTAATCTTTAAAATGATCTTCTAATGATCTTTTTTTCACTTCCTCCTGAATTGACTCAATAACTTTAGTTTCGAAGCCAGAATGTGTATGAATAATATACCATTTGTAATATATTTCTTGTTCACTCATTTTAAATGCCCATTAATGTTTTAATAAACCATGCTATAATATTATCTACCAGCAGAAAAAAAATTGAAAAAATTATGACCATCACAAGAACCATAGCCGTTGTAATCAGTGTCTCTTTTCGAGTTGGCCAGACAATTTTTTTTCCTTCTTGTTTTACTTCTTTCAAAAAATCTAAATATTTCATAGTTAAAAAGATATTCCAAAATATGAAAATGTCAAATACTGGCAGGAGTGGAGGGACTTGAACCCCCAGCCCCCGGTTTTGGAGACCGGTGCTCTACCAATTGAGCTACACTCCTAATTATGTGGAGCGGGTGAAGGGAATCGAACCCTCGTAGCCAGCTTGGAAGGCTGGAGCTTTACCACTAAGCTACACCCGCTGGGTACTAGAAAACTAACTTTTGGTTTAGCTACTTTTTTTTCTAGCATCTTCTTTGCTCCAATTCTGTCCCAATATTTTTTATAGTACAAATTATTAAAACAAAAAGTAATGGAGATTATAACTAGAAATGCAAATAAAACAAGCTAATAGCCTATACAAACGTCTAGTGCAGGAAAAAAACTAGGAGTTCAAATAATATAGCCACTTAATTAAGTTGATA
>JAYYAX010000025.1:0-29379 GCA_036042925.1 Pseudomonadota bacterium | reverse complement strand
TGTAGTATATTTGGTATACGACATATAATTATAATACTATAAGTTAGTATATATAAATAGTTTTTTATATTATGTTTTAATCTATTTTAATTATAACTATATCAGTAAATCCTTCATTGTTTTTTTTTGTACCTAATGCTCTGACACTGATATTAGTGGCCGGTATTTCATTTTCAATTAATACCTTTCTTACCTCTAAGGCTCTACTTAAAGATAATCTTCTGGCATCGCTACTGCCTTCTTTTTTGCTTTTAGAAGCATATGAAATCAAACTTATGAGGTTTTCTGAATCTAAACTATTGGATAATTCTATAATTTTAATTAATACCTTTTCCTCTAGTTTTAATTGATTAGGTTTATAAATAATACGTAGATTGTTTTCTTCTACTATTTCAAATTGCCTCATTTCTTTTTCAATAGTTTCTTTTTTTTTTTCTATCTTCTTTAATGTAGTATCTGGGTCTATTGGCCTTACTTCTTTGTTAAGTAATTCTTCAGACTTTTTTTTTATAGTAGAATCAATTGAGATATTTTTATTAATATCTTTTTTAATTAAATAGGATTCCTGTCCAAGACATAAAGTACTTAATAAAATTGAACTTAAAGAGAAAGTTATTATTAATTTTATACTAAAGGTCATAGTAAATCTTTTAAAAAATCAGAGATATAACTATTTGAATAAAAGGTAAGATTTTTTTTGTATTCATAATTGTATACTATACCACCAGCTTCTTTAATTAAAAGAATACCCGGTTCTAGAAATTTTTCTAATTCATGTTCACAGACATAGCAATCTATTTTACCAGATGCAAGATTAGCTAGATCTAAACAGCTACATCCAAATATTCTTATTTCTGCTTCTATTTTGTTAAAAATATCTTTATTTAGAGATTTTAATAATAAATCTTTACTATCTAATACAAATAATGCATCTGATAAGTTTTTCGTTGAAGAAAATCTTATTCTTGAATTATTAACAAATGCTCCTCTTCCTTTTTCAGAAAAAAAAAGCTCATCTTTGATTGGATCGTAAATAACTACAGCCTCAGGTTCTTTATTATTAAAATATATAGCTGAGGAAGCAAAATAACTGATACCCTTTGCAAAATTTAAAATTCCTGATATTGGCTTTATCAAACATAATTTATCTTTTTTTTGATTTATTTCCTCATAATCATTTTTCTTAAATAATAAATCCCACTCTGGTCTGGCATTTGTTAGTTCTAATTTAATTAAATCTTTGGTATTTCTATAAGAATTATTAACAAAATTTTGAACACTGCTATTAGAGTTTTGTAATTTTTCCAGTTCACCAAAATCTCTTCTTAAGTTTTTAGAAGCTTTTAAAATTGCGTTGCTCATTACTTGAATATTTGAAGAAGAAAACATCCTAGTTTTTAGCTTTTTCCACATAGGTAAATGTAGTGGTAGATATAATTATGAACGTATTATTTTCAATATGTCCTGGTACCATTACCTTAAATCCATTTGAGAGAATAGCAGGCTTAAAAGAAGAAGCAGCTGTTTGTCCTTTAATAACAGCCTCTGTTTCTATAACTTGCTCTTTTACATGTTCTGGTAATTTTAAGGAAACTGGTTTTTCATCTACAAATTCTATCGAAACAAGCATACTATCCTGTAAAAAATCCTGTAATTTACCAACTAAATCTTTATTTAAACTTATTTGCTCAAAGTTTGTTGTATCCATAAAATGAAAATTTGTACCATCTTTGTATGAGAATTGAAATTCTTTACTTTCTACATAAAGTCTTTCAACATCCTCATTAGCTCTAAACCTTTCATTTAACTTAGAATTATCTTTTAAATTTTTAAGTTCGACTTGAGCAAATGCTCCTCCCTTACCTGGTTTTACAGATTGAGCAGCAATTACTTTCCAATTTGAGCCTTTATGGCTAATTATCATTCCAGACTTTAAGTTATTACCGTTTATTTTCATACTTTAATTTAAGATAATTAATCTTTACCTAGAAATTGTCAATTAGGTTTTTAATTTTTTTCAATGACAGATCTGGTCTAGGTTTAGATTTCCATATAGCTGATGATAGTGCAATAAAATCTAAATTTAACATGCTAATCTTAAAAAAATTTCGATAATTGATACCTCCTATACCAACAGAAGGTATACATTTTTTTTTATTCCAAGATATAATATTAGGTACAGATATTTTATTAGTATTTTTTTTAGTTTTTGTATGAAAGAATGATCCAAAAGCTATATAATTAGCACCTAATATTTGAGATTTATTAGCTAAAGAATTTGAGCTATAACAACTCTTTCCTATTATTTTATTTTTTCCTAATATTTGTCTGCACTCATGAATACTCGGATCGTTTTTACCTACATGAACGCCATCTAAGTTAAACTTTTTCGCAATCTTAGGTTGATCATTAATTATAAATTTAATTCTATACTGTTTACATATGGGAAAAATAAAATTTATCAAATTAGCTAACGTTTCAATATTTGATTTTTTTAATCTTAGCTGAAAATATTTAATTATTTTTAAAGAGGCAATTTTTTCAAAATCTTTTCCAAAATTTCTAGATTCTATATTATTTGGAGATATTAAATAAATCTCAGGCTTTTTTATCTTTTTAATATAATTTCCTATATTACTAATTTTTATAAACTTCTATTATTTCACTTAAAAGCTTTAAAGCATCTTGTCTAGGTCTTTGAAAAGTATTTCTTCCGATTATAGATCCATTTCCTCCACCAGATCTTATTTGTTTAATTTCCTCTAAAAGCTCATTAGTATTTTTGGCGCTTCCACCTGAAAACACAACGATTCTTTTCGAATTAAAAGCACACCTTTTTATATGAGCTATTCTTTCAGATAGGTTATTGAAATTATTTTTACTATTTAATAAATTTTTCAGGCCTTTATCTTCAACATAACCAGTAGGAGGTTTAACTTTAATAATATGAGCACCCAGTTGGGCTGCTATGTGCGCAGCGTAACCAATAATATCCAGGGCTGTTTCTCCCTCTTTCGATATATTCGAACCCCTAGGATAAGACCATAATACAGATGGTAATCCGTGGCTATTAGCTTCTCTAGAAATTTCCTTAAACTCTTCTATCATTTCATATTGATATTCTGACCCTGGATAAATAGTAAATCCTACCGCAGCACATCCTAGTTTCAATGCATCTTTTACATTTCCATTTATAGATTGATACTTTTGATCATTTAGTCCATTAGAGCTATTTATTTTTAAAATAGTTGGTATTTGTCCTGCAAAACGTTCTGCTCCTGACTCTAAAAATCCATAAGGAGCCGCATAAGCGCTCAAATTAGCATCGATTGCCAGTTGGTAATGGTAATCAGGATCGTATGCTGGTGGATTAACAAAGAATGATTTATCGGGACCATGCTCATGCCCTTGATCTACAGGAAGTATCACTAACTTTCCTGTTCCCCCCAATGCGCCATGCATCAATATTCTTCCAAGATTTGCTTTCACTCCAGCATTAGTATTATCATAATAATTTAATATTTTGTTAACTTTATCTGTATACACCATTACCTTACCCCTTTTGTTAATTAGATAAAAATTCTAACCCTGGAAGAGTTTTTCCTTCTAACCATTCTACTAATGCTCCACCTGCAATAGAAACAAAAGAAAATCCCCCAGTTAAATCTTCTTTATTTAATGCTGCAACTGTATCACCTCCTCCTACTACTGAGGTAATTAAATTGCTCCTAGTTAATATTGCTGCTGTTCTTCCAATTATATTTGTTGAGTTATCAAAAGGTTCCTGCTCATAGAAACCCAAGGGGCCATTCCAAAAGACTGTTTTACAGTTAGCCATTAGGTTACTTATTTTTTCTATTGTACTCTCACCCAAATCAAAAATCGAGTAGTCATTCTTAATACTGTCAATTTGAACTGTCTCAATGCTATCTTTTTCGTTAAAACTTTTTGCTATTACTACATCTTCGGGCAATATTATTTGGCATTTTTCTGACTCTGCCTTTTCTAATATATCCTTGGCAATACTTATATTATTTTTCTCTATCAGAGATTTTCCAACATAATTTCCTTTTGCTGCTAAAAAAGTATTAGCCATCGCTCCACCAATTACTAATTTATCAACCTTTTTAATTAAATTATTTAATAGTATAATCTTAGTCGAAATCTTTGAACCTCCAATTATTGCCATAACAGGTTTATTTAAATTATTAAATATTTTATCTAACATTTTTAATTCAAGTTCTAGATATCTTCCCACGTAAGAGGGCAAAAATTTTGATAAACCGTAGGTAGATACGTGCTTTCTATGCGATACAGAAAAAGAGTCATTTACATAATAATCTGCGCACTCTGCTAACTCTTTTGCAAATATTGTATCGTTCTTCTCCTCTTCAGGGTGGAATCTTATATTCTCCATAAAAGTAATTGTTCCATCATTTACATCCTGAATTACTTTTTTAAGAATATTTGGTTTACAAAGAGGCATAATTGTAACCTGAGACACTTTTATTTTTTCGGCAAAAGCATTTAAAACTTTTTTTAAAGATAAATTTTCTTGGTATTTTCCTTTTGGCCTTCCTAAATGAGAAATAATAATTATTTTTGCTCCTTTATGCATCAACTCATTAATTGTAATTTTATGCCTTTCTATTTTAGTACTATCTAGTACTTTTCCATCTAAATCAAATGGCACATTTAAGTCACATCTAAGTAAAATTTTTTTACCCTTTAAATCTAGATTATCTAATGTTTTTAGAATCATATATAATTTCCTAATTTACTGCATACATCGATCATTCTGTTAGAAAAGCCCCATTCATTATCATACCAAGATAAAATTCTACCAAAATTATCTCCTACGACTTGAGTTTGTGTTGCATCAAATATTGAACTTGCAGGATTATGGTTAAAATCTACAGATACCAATGCTTCAGTATTATAACTTATTATGTTTTTAAATGACTTATTAGTGCTTTCTAGTATGCTTTGGTTAATATCAGCTACTGTTAATTTTCTGAAAGACTGAAAAGTAAAATCTATCATGGATACATTAGGAGTAGGTATTCTAATGGCAGTTCCGTCCAACTTGCCATTCAATTCCGGTAAGACTAGACCAACCGCTTTAGCTGCTCCAGTGGATGTTGGTATCATAGAACTTGATGCTGTTCTTGCTCTTCTTAGATCTGAGTGTATGGAGTCTAGAATTTTCTGATCTGACGTGAATGAATGTACAGTAGTCATAAAACCTGAGTTTATTCCAAATCTTTCATTTATTACTTTGGCTATTGGAGCTAGACAATTTGTTGTGCAAGAAGCATTAGAAATAATCTCATGTTTTTCATTCAAAGCGCTGTCATTTACTCCATATACAACAGTAATGTCAGCATCACTAGATGGAGCGGAAATAATTACTTTTTTAACACCATTATTTAGATGTCCTTTGGCTTTTTCTCTGCTTGTAAATAATCCTGTACATTCTAAAACTATGTCTACATTGTACTGGCTCCAAGAAATTTCTTCGGGGAATTTTTTAGAAAAAAAAGTTATGGGGGTATTATTAATTAACATAGTGTTTCCGCTAACCTCTACTTTATCTCCTATTTTTCCGTGAATTGAATCATATTTGAATAAGTGAGCATTTTGATCTATGTTTCCAATATCGTTAATTGCTACGACTCTTATATTTTTATCAAGTTTCTCAAGAGAAGCTCTTAATACTAATCTTCCTATCCTTCCAAACCCGTTAATTCCTATATTAATCATTATTATCTCCTAAAATGTATGTCTAAACTTTAATAACTTTAATTATTTCGCTCTTAATTCTATCTATAGAAATATCAAAATACAGATATACGTCCTTTCCCGGACCTGATGCACCGAATTTATCTAGACCAATATAAGCGTCTCCTTCTTTCATCCATTTACTCCAAGATTGCATAGAGCCCGCTTCTACAAATATATTTTTTGTTTTACCTAAAATATGGGCTTTAAAAGTACTTTTTTGTTTATCAAATAGCTCCATACTTGGCATAGAAACCACCCTAACACTTATATTTTCTCTATTTAGCTCTTCGCTAGCTTGTTTTGCTAAACTAACTTCGGATCCTGAGGCTATTATGGTAATATCAGGATCCTGTTTGTCAATCAAAACATATGCTCCTGTCGCACTTGAGTTATTTTTAAAATTATCTGGTTTATTTCTTAATAAAGGAAGGTTCTGTCTAGATAAGGCAATAACAGATGGTGTCTCTTTACTTAAAAGAGCAAGCTCCCAACATTCTGAAGTTTCTATTGCATCGCAGGGTCTGAAAACATTTAAGTTAGGGATTACTCTTAATGAGGATAGATGTTCTACTGGCTGATGAGTTGGTCCATCCTCTCCAAGTCCTATTGAGTCATGAGTAAATACATATATTACTTTTAGCTTCATTAGTGCAGAAAGCCTTATTGCAGGCCTACAATAATCACTGAAGACCAAGAAGGTTCCTCCATATGGAATAAAAAATCCATGTAAAGATATTCCGTTCATTGCTGCTGCCATACAATGCTCTCTTACTCCCCAGTGTAAATAGTTTCCATCAAAATTATCTTTTTCAATTACCTTCATTTTCTCAACAAGCGTATTGTTTGATCCGGTAAGATCAGCCGATCCTCCTAAAAGATTTAAATTATTTTTTATTAGGTAGGATAGTACAATTTCACTAGACTTTCTGGAGGCTAAATATGAGTTTTGTTCCAAAAAGAATTTGCTACTATTTATTCTCGCATCAGTTATTTTTTTTATTAAGTCTTCACTACTAATTTTATAATTTTTTACTCTTCTTTTATTTTTCTTTATCCAGTTTTCATAACTTTGTTTATTTCTAATTCCTGCTTTTCTCCAAAGATTTATTATTTCTTCAGGAATGAAGAATGGTTTATATTCCCATTTCATTGATTTTCTTACTAAATTGATTTCATCTTCACCTAAAGGAGCTCCATGACTTCCTGCAGTACCCTGTTTATTTGGAGAACCATACCCAATCACTGTCTTACAACTAATAATTGATGGGCGCATATCACTTTTAGCTCTAATTATCGCATCATTAATATCATCAAAGTTGTACCCATCTATAGTTTCCGTATGCCAACCATAGGATGAAAACCTCTCTAAAGTTTTATCTGACATAGTTAAAGACGTAGGTCCGTCTATAGAAATTTCATTATCATCATAAAGTACAATCAAATTTGACAATCCCAAATGTCCTGCCAAAGAAGCAGCCTCATGACTAATACCTTCCATTATACAGCCATCCCCTAAAAGGGCATATGTAAAGTGGTTAATACAGTCAGCTCCTAATCTATTTCTAACAATTTTTTCAGAAATAGCTATACCAACTGCATTAGCAAACCCTTGCCCTAATGGACCAGTTGTAGTCTCTATACCTGGAATTTCGTTCAGTTCCGGATGTCCAGCTGTGGGATAACCTAGTTTTCTAAAATTTTTCAAATCCTCTAATGAAATGCCCTTGTATCCCAAAAGATACAAAATAGAATAAATCAGCATAGATCCATGACCTGCAGATAATATGAATCGGTCTCTATTTTCCCAATGTGCGTCTTCCGAGTAAAAATTGAGATGCAGTGCAAATAAAATAGTCGTGACCTCAGCCATTCCCATAGGCATACCTGGGTGCCCAGATTTAGCTTTTTCAACTGCATCAACAGATAAAAATCTTATTGCATTTGCCATTAAATTGTATCTTTTTTTATCTTCTTTTGTAAATTTCATAACTTTAGATAATCTTTGTTGATATTCAATATTTATAGTTTCTTTGTTTAAAAGTAACAAGAATAATTATTTATTTTTATTAATTAAACAATTATATTTAAATTCAGGAAAATAATTTTTATTATGAGAAATATTTCTAAATATTTAAAGGTAATTGATGCATCCTTAGATAAACTTATTGAAAACAGAGATTTAATAAAGAATGCTAAAGAAAATTTAAGTACTATTAACAATTTAGAAGATCAAATAAAAAAAAATAAAAATATTAAAATAGAAACCATCGAGTTAATAGATCAAATCATTGATGAAATAGAAAATATTACTTTTGATAATAATAAAAAGAGCAAATAAGTGGCTGATGTAGATATAATCATTAATAGCAGAACCTACAGAGTATCATGTAAAGATGGCGAAGAAGAAAGAATTAAATTGTTATCATCTAAAATAAACGATGAAGTAAAATTGTTAGCTGACAAAATCGGACAATTAGGAGAAGCAAGAATGATATTACTTGCTGCTTTGGTTTTATTGGATAAGTTTGATGAAAGTCAGGATAAGATGGAAGAAATAATTAAACAAACTGCTAACAAAATTGAATCAGTTGTGAACTCTATAAATGCAGAAAAATCAAAATAGTTCTCTAGATATAAAATCAAAAATTAGATCAGTAAATTTTAAACTAAGAAAGTCACTATCTATTAATAATTATTATAAATCATTTAGCATAATGAAGAATATTGTAAAAAATATTAAATTTAATGATGAAAGTGTAGTAGGCCTTTATTGGCCTATAAACGGAGAGATAGATACTAGACCATTGATATCATTCTTAATAAGAAAAAAAATTCCAGTAGCCTTACCTTTTATTGTAAATAAACAAATGTCTTTTAAATTGTGGGATTATAAAGATAGTTTATATTATTCTAAATACAAATTTTATTCACCTTCAGAAAAATCTGAGACTGTGATTCCAAAGATTATTATTACTCCAGCTTTAGCTGTAGACAAATTAGGTTATAGAATAGGCTATGGTAAAGGATTTTATGACAAATATTATAGTGCTAATAAATCTTCAATATATATTGGTTACATATATTCTGAACAAATTTTTAAGGCTTTACCTTTTAACAAACATGACTTAAAACTAAATGCTATAGTGACTGATGTTTTTTATAAATATTTTAAATAATAATCTTTAATGAACGTACTTTTCTTAGGAGATTTAGTTGGAGAAACTACATTATCTTTTCTGAAGAAAAATTTACCTAATATCATTAAAAAATATGCTTTAAGTTTTGTTATTGTGAATGGAGAAAATCTTGCCAACGGATATGGTATAACCCCTACTATGTGTGATAGATTATTTAAAATTGGGATTGATGTAATAAGCTCAGGAAACCATATCTGGGATCAGGAACAAATTATTCCATATATAGCAAAACAAAAGAAGCTATTAAGACCTGTAAATTATTCAGAAAATGCTCCAGGAAATGGCTTAGGCATTTTTAAAGATAAGCAGGGAAAAAAAGTTGTAGTAGTAAATATCCAATGTAATTTGTTTATGCAGAAAGCTAATAATGCTTTTTTAGAAGTTAAAAAAATTTTAGAAAAAATTAAACTGAAAACGAACTGTGATGCTATATTTATTGATCTGCATGGAGAAGCTGCGTCAGAAAAACAAGCCTTTGCAAACATGATAGATGGCAAAGTGACAGCAGTGATTGGCACTCACACACATGTACCTACAGCAGATCTAAGAGTTTTGCCAAATGGAACTGCATTTCAAACTGATACAGGTATGTGTGGAGATTATGATTCTGTTATTGGGGGAAAAAAAGAAAGCTGGATAGAAAAGTTTCAAATTAATAATAATTATAAGAAAATAAATTCTTCCATTCAGAATGTTACACTTTGTGGTGCAATAATTAAGGTAAATGAATATAATGGTTTGTCTACTTTAGCTGAGCAAATTATTATAGGAAAAATCCTAGATAATAAGATACCTAAAGAAGAACTTTTTAAATAGGAGAATTTTATGGCAGGCCACTCACAATTTAAAAATATTATGCATAGGAAAGGTGCTCAAGATGCAAAAAGAGCTAAAGTATTTGCAAAGCTAGCCAGAGAAATTACAGTTGCAGCTAAGTCTGGATTACCTGATCCTAAACAAAATCCAAGACTAAGAAATTCGATTATTAATGCTAGAAGTGAAAATATGCCCAATGATAAAATTAAGAAGGCTTTAGAAAAAGCTATTTCAAGTGATAATTCTGAAAATTTTTTTGAGATAAGATATGAAGGTTTTGGGAATAATGGTATTTCTATGATTATAGAAACGCTGACTGACAATAAGAACAGAACAGCTTCAGAAGTAAGATCTATTTTAACTAAAAACGGCGGCAATTTAGGTGAAACTGGATCGGTATCTTTTAATTTCCAACAATTAGGTGAAATTTCCTTTGATAATAAACTAAAAACTAAAGATGATATTATCAATGTAGCAATAGAGAATGATGCAATAGATATTTTAGAGGAAGAAAAAGCCTTTAAAATATTATGTAAACCAAACAACTTTGGTAGCTTGAAAAATTTATTGGAAAAAAATTTTGTTGAACCTAATTCAGCTAAACTAATTTGGAGTCCACTAAGCTTTATAAAAACAGACTTTGAAGAAGCAAAAAAAATATTTTTTATTATTGATTGTTTGGAAGAGAATGATGATGTTCAAAATGTTTACACGAACCTTGAAATTTCAGATGAAACTATACGAAAGTTAAATGAAAATTTATAAAACAAAGGTAATTATTTAATGATAATTATGGGAGTAGATCCAGGTTCTACAGGAGGTATTTCTTTAGTAGAAACAAAACAAAATAAACTTCCTGAAATTATTTTTTTCTTAAAAATGCCAACAATAACGATGTTTGGTAAAAAAATTATTGATATAAAAAAACTTTATAAATCTATGTTAAAATTTGATATTGATATTTCTATAATTGAAAAAGTACACGCAATGCCAAGACAAGGAGTTACGTCAAGCTTTCAATTTGGAAGAAGTTTTGGAGCTTTAGAGTCATTAACCTATTTGTTAGCTAAGAGAGTTGATTATGTAGCTCCTGTAGTATGGAAAAAATACTTAGGTTTAGGATCCTCTAAACAGGACAGCTTAGATATGGCAAGATTAAAGTTTGGTGATAATCCAGTTTGGGAAAAGAAATCAAATGATGGAATTGCAGAAGCCTCACTATTAACCTTATATTGGATTTCTAAATTTCAAAATTAAATAAAAAGTTAGAAAAAAAACCATTTGAAACAAAGGTTAGAGTATATTATGAGGATACTGACTCAGGAGGAATAATATACCATTCAAAATATCTAAATTTCGCTGAAAGAGCTAGAACAGAATTCCTAAGAAGTAAAAATCTAGAACAAAAAATATTATTAGAGAGTTATGGTATTTTATTTATTGTAAAATCCTTAGATATAAATTATTTAAATATGGCATTTCTAGATGATTTGTTAGTTATTAAAACTAGAATATCTCAATTGACAAAAGCAAAGGCAGTATTCAACCAAGTAATTTTTAAAGAAAATTTAATTATTGCCTCTTTGAAAGTAGTTATCTGTTGTATAAATAAAAATAGAAAAATCTGTAGAATGAATGATAGTATTTATGATACTTTAAAATCATAGGAGTATAGATAATATGAATGAATCAGTGGCTGTTGTTAACAATATAGACATTAGTATATGGAGTTTAATTTTACAAGCGGACTTAGTCGTAAGAATAGTAATGTTATTATTGCTAATTTTGTCTATATTTTGCTGGGCAATAATATTTGAAAAGGTTTCAAAAATAAAAAGTCTAAATAGACTGGCTTTAAAGTTTGAAGATAACTTTTGGTCTGGTGTAAAAATTGAGAAAATTAAAGAAGATATTGGTAATAACCCTACTCATCCTTATGAGTCGATATTTTTAGCAGGTATAAAAGAATGGGAGTTAGCTACTAAGAATAAAAATATTATTAACATTGATGTTATGGTTTTAGAAAAAAGACTCGAAAGGAGTATGGGATCGACTCTCAACAAAGAAATGATAAGTATAGAAAAAAATACTACTTTTTTAGCAACTACAGGCTCAGCTGCTCCTTTTATTGGATTATTTGGAACAGTTTGGGGAATTATGAATAGCTTTCAATCTATAGCAACGGCAAAAAATACGTCACTTACAATAGTAGCTCCTGGTATAGCAGAAGCTTTATTGGCAACTGCACTAGGACTTTTAGCAGCAATTCCTGCTGTAATATTCTATAATAAAATTTCTTCAGATACTAACACTTACGGCAATAGACTAGAAGTATTTATCAATGACTTTACTTCTATATTATCAAGACAAAGCGCAAAAAAATGAATAAAAATAGCTTTAGGTACAACAATACAATACGAAGAAAACCAATGTCTGAAATAAACGTTACTCCTTTTGTAGATGTAATGTTAGTGCTACTAATTGTCTTTATGATAACTGCCCCTCTGATGAAAACAGGTGTTGATATTGAATTACCCAAGGTAAATACACCAAACATACCTGAAACTAACGATCCACTTATAGTAAGCATTAATCAAAATAAAGAAATATTTTTGTCTGATACTAAAGTTCAGCCTAATCAGCTAACACCAAAGCTTTTGGAGATAAAAAAAGCTAATCCAAAAATCAAAGTCTTTTTGAAAGCAGATAAAATGGTCTCATATGAAATTCTTATGCAAGTAATGAAGCAAATTATTGACTCTAACATTAACAATGTAAGTCTTATGACTAATCCTAAAGATTGAGGACCTTTGAGTAAGTTCTTAATTCTATCAATATTTCTTCATACAATTTTAGCATCTGTTTTTACTTTTAAAAAGTTTTTGAGTACTACGAAAGAGGTCCATACAATTAGTGTAGCATACATAGATAATAAAGATGTGAAATCAAAGAAAAAAGAAATCAGAGAAATAAGCAAAAAGTCTGTTAAGGAAAAGCCTAAAAAAATAGAGAAAAAAAAGAAAGCAGAAATAAAAGATTATGAAAAAAAAGAAAAGAACTTAATAAAAAAAAAAGATGCTAAAGAAAAACCTCCTTTAGAGAAAGACAAAAGTAATTTTGATGATATGCTAAAAAATTTAGCTGATAAAGAGTTAGTTCAAAATAAGGAAAATACATATAACATCGATAAAAAAATAGAAAGTTTATCTGAAAAAAATCTTGAAAATAAAGATCTATTGCCGGATAAAAAAGAATTACTAACCATAGCTAATATTTTGAGATCACAGATAGATAATAACTGGACTAGACCTCCTGGAATTAAAAATATTGAAAATTTATCGTTTAAATTAATTATTACCTTAGATCCAAATGGCAATGTAATAAATATAAAAGTTCCTTTAAAAACTGAAAATTTAATAAAAAAAAATGTATTTCTGAAACCTTACTTAAATTCAGCGATACGAGCGATAAAAAAAACTTCTCCGTTTGAAGGTTTAGAAAAACATAGATATAATATTTGGAAAAGTAATATTATTAATTTTATACCATATGAGGCCAACTGATGAAAAACTTTACTAAACTTGTCTTTTACCTTTTTTTTTCATTTACATCATTAATTTATGGCCTTGAAATAGATGTTACTAAGGGACAAGTTGAACCCTTGCCTATGGCAGTAGTATCATTCAATACTGAGAATATTGAAGCAGAAGAATATTCTTCAAAAATAAATGCTGTGATTGCCAATAATTTAAATAATACAGGACTATTTAAAATTCTATCTGAAAAATCTTTTCTGCAATCAAAAAATGAAGTTTTTTTGCAGCCTAATTTCGGAGATTGGCGACTAATTGATGCTAACTTTCTAGTAACCGGAAAATTGAATATAAATAGTGGAAACTTGAACATAAATTTCAAGTTATGGGATGTCTACCAGGAAAAATTACTGATTAATAAAAATATTTCTGGAGTAAATTCTACTGAATGGCGAATTTCTTCTCATATAGTCTCAAATTTAATTTATGAGGGTATTACAGGAGAAAAAGGCTATTTTGATACTAAAGTAGTTTATGTTGCAGAAAACAATAAGGGTGCTTCTAAATCAAAGCAATTAGCTATGATGGATTATGACGGATATAATCACAAAGTTTTAACTAATGGAGAAAATTTGGTTCTTACACCAAGATTTTCTCCAGACGGAAAAAGTATAGTTTTTTTACAATATAAAAATAATAAAGCAAGCGTTTATCTTATGAATCTAGTATCAAAAAAGATCAATATTTTAGGAAATTATTCTGGAATGAGCTTTGCTCCTCGGTTTTCTCCTGAAGGTAAAAAAATTATATTTTCACTTACCGAAAGAGGAAGATCAAATGTATTTATTCAGGAACTAGAAAATAAAAAAAAATATCAAATTACTAACAATAAATATATAAATACATCTCCGTATTTTTCTCCAGACGGAAAAAAGATCGTTTTTAGCTCTGACAGAGCAGGTAAACAAAACCTATACATTAAAAAAATAGTTAATAAATTTAGTACCGCAGAAAGAATAACTTTTGGACAAGGAAATTATGCTACACCTGTTTGGTCTCCAAGAGGAGATTATATTGCATTCACAAAGTCTTATAAAAAAAAATTTTATATAGGATTAATTAAAGAAAATGGAAAAGGAGAAAGACTGATTTCTGAAGGCTATCTTGCTGATGGTCCTAGCTGGTCTCCTAATGGAAGAACTCTTACTTTCTATAAAATAATAAAAAATAGTAACAATAAGTATGTTTCGAAATTATTTACTATAGATATTACAGGAAATATAGAGAAGGAATTGTTAACACCTTATGAGGCCTCAGATCCTGATTGGGGTCCTTCAATTAAGTATTAAATTTTTATTATTTAGTGTATTATAAAATTATGCATATTTTTAAAAAATATATAATTTTAATATTAGTTATATTTACTTATTCTTGTTCTGAAAATACTAAAAATGTACCTATCATTGGAGCTGATATGAGAACGGAAAGTGTTGGCGGTAATGAAGCTAAAAAGAGTAGTGACGATAATGAGTCATCAATTACAGTTTCAGATAACAAAAAATCAGCTAATGACATTTTAATTGAGAAACTTATAGAAGTAGGAGATAGAGTATTTTTTGATTATGATCAATCAAGATTCAAAAATGAAGGTGTTGAAACTTTAAAAAGACAAGCAAAATTTCTTCTGAACAATTTAGATTTAACTGTCAGAATAGAGGGACATTGTGATCAACGAGGTACTAGAGAATATAATTTAGCCTTAGGAGAGAGAAGAGCTTTTTCTGTAAAGAGCTTTTTAGTTTCTTTAGGAGTTGAAGAAAGTAGAATTTCTATAATTTCTTACGGGAAAGAAAAACCTCAGTCCTCCTTTGAAAATGAGGCTTCTTGGGCTCAGAATAGAACTGCAATAACTGTAATTAATCAATAGGAGATAGTTCTTGTTAAAAAAGAATTTATTACTTTACTTTTGTTTAGTTTTCTTTTCGCTGTTTTTATTACTTGCTTTAAATAACTCAAAAGCTGAAGAGTATTTAGATACCGTTATTAATAAACTTAATAAAATGGAAAAAGACCTTCAAATACTACAACAAGAAAAAAATACATCTGCTGGCTTCAATAATTCTGAAAAATCTAATAATACAATTGCTTCTCATGAAAAGAGATTAATTGATTTGGAAGATGATCTCAGAAATATTAATGGTCGAATAGATGAAGTATTATTTGAATTAAAAAACTTAGCTAGTGAATTTAATAGTTTAAAAGCAAAAGGTAATTTGATAAACGATGATAACGAAGAAAATAAATTGGTTACTATTGAAGAGGAAAATAAAACGCAAGTAACAACGTCACAAGATCCTAACATGGAAAGTAATCCTAGCATGAAAGTTTTAGGAGTAGTTAAAGAAAGTCAGGAGAATTTAGAAAACCAAGAAAAATCAAACTCGGCCAACACCAGTACTAAAATAATTCCGGATGTTTCAGAAAAAACTAAGAAAGACTCTATTACTACAATGCAATTAGAAAGTTTGTCCAAAAATCCTTCGGATATTTACAAATATGCTTATAATATGTTGATTCAAGAAAAGTTTGTAGAAGCTGAAAAATATTTCAATATTTTTTTAGGTGAGAATCCAGATGATCCTCTGGCGTCTAATGCATATTATTGGTTAGGTGAAACTTTCTATGTTCAAAAAAACTTTCAAAAAGCTGCTATAAGCTTTGCTAAAGGCTATCAAAAGTTTCCAAAAGGAAATAAAGCTATTGATCAACTTTTTAAATTAGCTTTAACTTTTATTAACCTAGGAAAAAATGAAGATGCTTGTGCATCTTTTTCAAAGTTGGAATTAGAATTTCCAAATGCTTCTGAAAGAATAAAAAATAGAGCAAAAGAATATAAGACCCGTGCTAAATGTTAAAAATGATATTCTATTAAATCTAGAAACTTTTTCTAAATTATTAAATTCATTAGATATTTTAAAAAGTAAATCTGCTGTTGCTGTATCTGTATCAGCAGGAGTAGATAGTATGAGCCTTTTACATCTAAGCAATAAATGGGCAAAAAAAAATGAAAAAAGTTTGTATATAATATCGTACGATCATAATATTAGGAAGGAATCTAAACAAGAAGTCGAATTTGTAAAACTTGAGAGTAAAAAACTTGGGTGGAAACATAAAAGTCTAAAATGGGAAAGACCATCTAAAAAAAATATTTTAGAAAAAGCAAGAAATGCCAGATATGAAGCAATCTCAGAATTTTGTAGGAAAAAGAATATAGATGTTCTTTTTTTAGGGCATCATCTCGATGATTTAATAGAGACCTTTTTTATAAGGATCCTAAAAAAAAGTAAACTTGAGGGATTATGCCCAATGATTATAAATAGAAAAATTTTTGGAATTAATATGGTAAGGCCACTTTTAAATTTTTCAAAAAAGACTATTTATCAATATGCTAGACAACACAATATAAAGTTTTTTGAAGATCCTTCCAATTATAGTAATATGTACATCAGAACAAAAGTAAGAATTTTCTTATCAAAAAATGAAGATATGAAATCCAATTTAGTAAAATCTGTTAAATTGTTTTGTGGATTACGATTATATTTTGGCAAACACATATTAAAGTTTTTTTTAGATAATGTTGTTTTGAAAGATGAAGGATATATAATAATAAATAAAAAAAACCTATTAAAGCTTCCAAACTTTTTAATATCTAAAATTCTAGAAAAAGGTATTAGTTCAGTAGGAAATAGAAAGTATCCTCCTAGAAGCTCTATTTTAAAAAAACTTACTGAAATATTAGTAAAAAATACTGTTACTACAATTTCTGCAGGTGGATGCCTTATTAAAGTCCAAAATCAAATACTTTTGATTTTAAGGGAATTTAATTGCATAAAAAACCTATCATTGATTTTAAATAAAGGAGAAGAAGGAGTTTGGGACAATAAATTTGTTATATCTAACCTATCTAAAGACAGTAAAATTTCAGTTAGTGCTTTAGGAAACGAGTTAAAGGATAGTAATTTATTTAAGTTATATAGTTCAAAGAAAAAATCAAAGCATCTAGACTATAACCTTAAAAAAACACTTCCTGTTATTAAAACACTTGAAGGTTATGCATATATACCCCATTTGAATATATATAATAATTTAATTTTAAAAAATAATGTTAAAGTAAGAAGTGTGGACTTTTGTGAGTTTAAAGATTAACATTTTAACATATTAGGAGATAGCTTTGAATAACTCAGGAAAAAACTTTGCAGTTTGGATAGTAGTTGCTTTAGTATTAATAGTTCTTTTTAACATGTTTGAGGGAAGTCAAAATTCTCAAAAGACTTCAAAAATACCTTATTCTGAATTTTTAAAATTAGTAGAAACTGATAAGATCAACGACGTATCAATGATAGGAAGAAATATTGTTGGTCATTTAGATGACGGTTCAAAATTTAGCACATACACTCCCCCTAATGATCCAAACCTAATAGAAAAGTTATCTTCACATAACATTGTAATTAATGCTGCACCTGAAGAAGAGGCAGTTTCTCCACTGTTAGGCTTATTTCTTAACTGGCTGCCTATGCTTTTATTTATTGGAATTTGGATATTCTTTATGAGACAAATGCAAGGAGGTAGAGGTGGTGCCTTAGGTTTTGGTAAGTCTAAAGCTAAATTATTAACTGAAAAGCAGGGGAAGGTAACATTCAAGGACGTTGCTGGCGTTGATGAGGCCAAAGAAGAATTAGAAGAGGTTGTAGAATACTTAAAAAGTCCCATTAAATTTCAGCGTTTAGGAGGTAAAATTCCTAAAGGTGTTTTATTGGTCGGACCGCCTGGAACTGGAAAGACTCTTATTGCAAGAGCCGTTGCTGGCGAGGCAAATGTACCATTCTTTACAATATCAGGATCTGATTTTGTTGAAATGTTTGTTGGCGTAGGAGCGTCAAGGGTAAGAGATATGTTTGAACAAGGAAAGAAAAATGCTCCTTGTATAATTTTTGTAGATGAAATAGACGCAGTAGGAAGACATAGAGGTGCTGGATTGGGAGGAGGAAATGACGAAAGAGAACAAACACTCAATCAGTTATTAGTAGAAATGGATGGTTTTGAAACAAATGAAGGCGTAATATTAATTGCAGCAACAAATCGTCCTGATGTTTTAGATCCAGCACTTTTGAGACCTGGTAGATTCGATCGCCAAGTAGTGGTTCCAAATCCTGATATTTTAGGAAGAGAAAAAATTTTAAAAGTACATATGAAAAAAGTTCCTCTGGCTCCTGATGTAAATGCTAGAGTTATAGCAAGGGGAACACCAGGTTTCTCTGGCGCTGATTTAGCTAATATTGTTAATGAAGCTGCTTTACTTGCTGCACGAAAAGGTAAGAAAAATGTATCCATGACTGAATTTGAGGAAGCCAAAGATAAAGTGATGATGGGATCAGAGAGAAAATCAATGATAATGACTGAGGAAGAAAAAGAGAAAACCGCTTATCATGAAGCTGGGCATGCTTTAGTGATGTTGAATGCAAAAAACCACGAGCCCCTGCACAAAGTTACTATAATACCAAGGGGGAGAGCTTTAGGCGTAACAATGTGGCTACCTGAAAGAGATAAACTAGCTCATACATTTAATGAATTAAATGCCCAACTATCATCTCTTTTTGGAGGTAGAATTGCTGAAGAAATAATTTATGGAAAAGACAATATAACTACTGGAGCTGGTAACGACATTCAACAAGCTACTAATTTGGCTAGAAGAATGGTAAAAGAGTTTGGATTTTCTGATAAGCTGGGGCCTCTTAGATATGAAAGCAATCAAGAAGAAGTATTTCTTGGACACTCAGTTTCTCAACAAACTAATATTTCTGATGAAACTGCTAAATTAATTGATTTAGAGATTAAGAAATTAGTAGTAAAAGGAGAAACAAGTGCTAGAGAAATAATATCGGCTAACATAAAGGATTTGCATATTATAGCTAAGGGTCTTCTTGAATATGAAACTTTGACAGCTGATGATATAAATCTCTTACTAAAAGGAAAAAAGCCTGTAAGACCTAAAGATGATGATGAAAATAGTGTTAAAAATAGTTCAGAAAATAAAACTAGTAAAACTAAATCCAATACTAAGCCATTAGGTTCTGTTCCACTGACGGCGAAAAATATTACTTAAATTTATATTTAATGATTAGTAACTATTTTTTGTTGCCTAGCGATATTAAGTATACAAATAGTTATAATTACAGAAAAAAAAAATTAAAGTTTAATCCTCATCTTTCTTTTAGCTATTTAGACATTTATACAATCGGAGCAAATAATAGTATCAAAAGATTAGATGCAATTGATTTAAACAATACCATCGCTCTCAATAAAATGTATTCTAAATATTATAATTTAGAAAAAAGAGTCAATAAAATTATTTACTCTAAAAATTTAGACTCAATTAATTTAAAAGTAAAAAGCCCAAAAATTATGGGAATTTTAAATATTACAAAAGATAGCTTTTATGATGGAGGAAGGTTTTATAAATATTCTAAGGCTATAGAACATGCTTACAAATTAGTTGATGATGGAGCAGACATTATTGATATTGGAGGTGAGTCTACAAGACCAGGCGCAAAGGTAATACCTAAAGAAGAAGAGTTAAAGAGGATATTACCAGTTGTTAAAGAGCTTTGTAAAAATAATATTAGTGTCTCATGTGACACTAGAAATTCCTATACAATGGAAAAAGTTTTAAATGAGGGCGTCAATATAATTAATGACGTCTCAGGATTAAATTATGATAATAAAACTTTGGATATTATTAAAAAATATGACTGCTATTACATTTTAATGCACTCCATAAAAACTCCTTTAACCATGCAAAAAAATCCAAAATATAAAAATGTTATCGCCGATCTATATAAATTTTTTCTAAATAAAATTAAGCTTATGAATGAAAAAAAAATTGATATATCTAAAATAATAATTGATCCAGGTATAGGTTTTGGAAAAAATGATAGCCACAATTTTCAAATTTTAAAATATTTTTCTATTTATCTTGATTTGGGTTTACCTATTTTGGTAGGCTTGTCAAGAAAAAGCTTTATTGGTAGATTTATTAAAAACGAACAGGAAGATAGATTAGCTTGTTCTTTGTCTCTAGCTGTAGACTCTTTTTTAAAAGGAGCAAGTTTTATTAGAGTTCATGACGTAAAAGCTACTAATGATGCAATTAATATATTTAAAAAGGCCAACATTTGAAAAATAAAAAAAGTTATTCTAAAAAATACTTTGGAACAGACGGGATAAGAGGTAGAGCCAATTCTAAGAAAATGAATGCAGCACTTGCATTAAAAATAGGTATGGCATCTGCTAAACTTTTTACGAAGGGAAAACAAAAACACTTTGCATTGATTGGTAAAGACACAAGACTTTCTAATTATACTATTGAACCTGCTCTTACATCGGGATTTTTAAGTATGGGTATGAACGTTTACTTAACAGGGCCTCTTCCTACCCCAGGAGTAGCATCTTTGGTTTCCTCAATGCGTTGCGATGTAGGAGTAATGATATCTGCCTCGCATAATGAATATATTGATAACGGTATTAAAATTTTTTGTCCAAGTGGTGCGAAATTATCAGACGAACAAGAAATAGAGCTAGAAAAATTAATTGATAACAGTGATCTGCAACTAGTAAAGTCAGAAAATTTAGGGCGAGCTAAAAGAATAGACGATGCTGGAGGGAGATATATAGAATATTTAAAGTCAAGAATATCTTCTTCATTTAGATTAGACGGTTTAAAGATAGTAATTGATTGTGCTAATGGAGCAGCATACAAAGTTGGACCAACAATTTTATGGGAGTTAGGTGCTGAAGTTATTCCTATTAATGTTAGTCCAGATGGTACCAATGTAAATAAGAATGGAGGCTCTACTAAAACAACTAGATTAGCCTCTGTTGTAAAAAGAAATAAGGCGGATTTAGGTATTGCCCTTGATGGAGATGCAGATAGATGTATTTTGATTGATGAAAGAGGAAGTTTAATCGACGGAGATTTTATATTAGCAATTATTGCAAAAAGCTGGAAAGACAAAAATATTTTAAAAAATAATACGGTTGTTGGAACATCCATGAGCAATACAGCCTTACAAGTTTTTTTAAAGCAACAAAATATTAAATTTATTAGAACTGATGTAGGAGACAGAAATATTATAAAAGAAATGAAAAAAAGAAATTTAGTTTTAGGAGGTGAACCGTCTGGTCACATAATTTTGAGTAATTTATCTTCCTCAGGAGATGGTCTACTAGCTTCCTTAGAAGTTTTAAATATTTTAAAAGAAACGGGTAAAAAGCTCTCATTTTTTAGTACTATGTTTAAATCGCATCCGCAATTAACTAAAAATTTTCCTATTAAAAAAGGAGTGACTGCTGAAAGTATATTAAATAACGCAGAAAAAGAAATATCCATACTGAGAGAATCTCTTAAAGCTAATGGAAGACTTTTAGTTAGAAAGTCAGGAACAGAAAATAAAATTAGGATAATGGTTGAGTCAATAAAGAAATCAAGTGCAAATATTATCCTAAAAAAAGCTGAAAACATACTGCAGAAAAATACCTTATGATTAAACCATCCTCCTTAATTATTGCCGGATCCGACTCTGGTGCAGGTGCTGGTATGCAGGCAGACCTTAAAACTTTTTCTGCTCATAAAATTTATGCAACTACAGTAATTACAGCAATTACAGCACAGAATACAATTGGAGTAGATGAAGTAATGGATATTCCTACAAAGATGATTGAAGCTCAATTAAAGTCTATAAATAATGATTTTAATATTTCTATAATCAAAATAGGTATGCTTTCTAGAATTGAAACCATAGAAGTAATAAGTTATTGTATAAAAAAGTATTTTTCAAAGATACCCATAGTTCTTGACCCTGTAATGGTGGCGAAAGGAGGGCACGCTTTACTGGATTTAAATAGTATAGAATGCCTTAAAAAAGAATTATTACCTAAATGTTTTCTAATTACACCAAACCTTCCTGAAGCTGAGAATTTACTTGGTATTAAGATAAAAAGTTCAGAAGACATGAAAATAAATATAGAAAATTTTAAAAGTCTTAATATTAATAATGCCCTTTTAAAAGGAGGTCACTTAAATGAAAATAAGATAACGGATTTATTATATACAAAAAAAAAGGTATATAGATTTACTTCTAAAAAAATTAATACCATGAATACTCATGGAACAGGGTGTACTCTGGCATCAGCAATTACATGTAACCTATTTAAAAAGCTTAGTCTTCCAAAAAGTGTAAGTAACGCAAGAGACTTTGTTATAAGAGGTATTAAAAAAGCGTCTATTATTGGAAATGGACACAATCCTTTACATCATTTTTTATAATAAATTAAACTAATTATTTGACCGATGAAATTAAGATAGTTATTCTATAAATTATATTATCATTAAATTTATATCATGACATTAAAACCCATTGAAAAACCTAATAATCCACTATTTTCCTCAGGTCCTTGTCCCAAACATCCTCAATGGAACTTATCTCAATTGTCTGATGCAGTTTTAGGAAGATCACATAGATCAAAAAAAGCATTAGGAAGAATATATAATGTAATATGTCTGATAAGAGAAACGCTAAATATTCCTAATGAGTACTTTATTGGTATAGTTCCAGCATCCGATACAGGAGCAATTGAAATGCTGCTATGGAACCTACTTGGCGAAAGACCTGTTGATGTGCTAGCTTGGGAAAGTTTTGGAAATGATTGGGTTAAAGATATAGTAAATCAATTAAAAATAGAAAATACTAGAATATTAAAGGCGGAGTATGGAGAAGTAAGTAATTTTTGTAAGGTAAACTGTGATAATGATGTAGTTTTCACTTGGAATGGAACTACTTCAGGTGTGTGCGTGCCAAACGCAGATTGGATTAACGATGAAAGAAAAGGTCTAACCTTGTGTGACGCAACATCTGCAGTTTATTCGATGGATTTACCCTGGAAAAAGCTGGATGCTACTACTTTTTCATGGCAAAAAGTTTTAGGAGGAGAAGCTCAACATGGGGTTATTATTCTAAGTCCTAGAGTAATTGAGAGATTGGAGAAGTTTAAACCATCAAGGCCTATTCCTAAAATATTTCAACTTTTAAGTAAGAATCAGGTTAATAAAAAAATCTTTCTAGGCAATACCATAAATACACCTTCCATGCTCTGCATAGAAGATGTTTTAAGTTCATTGCAATGGGTAAAAAAAATTGGTGGTCTAGACCAAACTATTGAAATTAGCAAAAATAATTTAAAAGCAGTAGAAACAAAATTAGAAAATTCCTCATGGCTTGATTTTTTATCTTCTAAAAAGGAAACAAGATCTTGTACCTCTATCTGCTTAAAAGTTAAGCCATTAGTAATTGAAGCTATTGGTGATGAAAACTTGAAGAAAAATTTATCTAAACTCCTGGATTATTTAGAAAAGAATAATATAGCATACGATATTGGGTCTTACAGAGATGCCCCATTAGGAATCAGAATTTGGGGAGGGGCTACTATTAGTCATAAGGATATAGAAATTTTGTTAGATTGGTTGGAATGGGGCTATTATGAATTTATTGCAAAAGGATAATAATGAAAAAGGTTTTGATAGCAGATAAGCTTAGTTCTGAAGCAGAAAAAATTTTTTTAGCCAACAATATTTCTTGTGATATTAAGATTGGTTTAAAAGAAAGCGAATTAGAAAATATAGCTGGAAACTATAGCGCAATAATAGTTAGATCAGCAACTAAAATTACAAAAAAAGTCATTGACGCAGGAGGAAATTTAAAAGTATTAGGACGCGCCGGAATAGGAGTAGATAATATAGATATCAACGCAGCTACAGATAAAGGTGTAGTTGTTATGAATACTCCTTATGGTAATTCAATAACTACAGCAGAGCATACTATAAGTTTAATGATGTCTTTAGCAAGAAACATACCTCATGCTAATGAGTCAACCAAATCAGGAAATTGGGAAAAATCAAAGTTCATGGGAACAGAACTATTTGGAAAAGTATTAGGTATGATTGGATGCGGTAATATAGGATCATTAGTTGCAGAAAGAAGCATTGGATTGAAAATGAATGTGATGGTTTATGATCCATTTGTTTCAGAAGAGCAAGTAAAAGAGCTTGGTGCTAAAAAAGTAGAGCTGGAGGATCTTTTTAAATCGGCTGACTTTATCACATTACATACCCCACTAACTAATGAAACTAAAGGAATTCTTAATAAAGATACAATGTTAAAATGTAAAAAAGGAGTTAGAATTGTAAATTGTGCAAGAGGTGGGCTAGTTGAGGAAAATGATTTAATTAATATGTTAGAGAATGGACATGTAGCAGGAGCAGCATTGGACGTTTTTAATGAAGAACCGCCAAAAAATACAAATCTTTTTAAAGCCGAGAATCTAATTTTGACTCCTCATTTGGGAGCTTCTACTAGAGAAGCACAAGAGAATGTGGCTATACAAATTGCTCAACAAATTTCAGACTATCTACTAAATGATGTTATAGTTAATTCTATAAATGTTTCTCCAATAAGCATAGAAGAAGCACCACTATTGAAACCTTATTTAAATCTTTGTAAAGATTTAGGAAGATTAGGGGGTCAAATTTTGGAAAGTAATATCAAAAAAATAAATATTACTTTTAAAGGCTCCATTTCTAAAATCAAGACTAAACCATTAATTTCTACACTTATCTCTAGCCTGCTTTCTGTAAAAATGGAAAGTGTCAACCTTATAAATGCAGAAGTAGTTGCTAAACAAAAAAATATTGAAATTATTACATCCTATCAAGAAAAAACAGTAAGTTATGAGTCAGAAATTTCTATGAAAGTTGCTACAGAGACAGAAGTGTTAGATTTTGCTGGAGCATTATTTGCTGGTTGTTCAAGAATTATATCTATAGATGGTATGAGAATTGAAGCGGAAGTATCAAAAAATATGCTATATACTTCTAACAATGATAAGCCAGGATTTATAGGCTCTCTTGGAACAATTTTAGGCAATGCTAATGTAAATATAGCAACTTTTAATTTAGGAAGAACAGGATCTGGCGAAGCAGTATCTCTAATTGAGATAGATGGAAAAATTAATTCAGAACTGCTTACCAAACTTGAGAAAATATCTAATGTGAAAAAAATTAAAAAATTATCTTTTTAGATTAATGAAAAAAAAAAAAAATCAATTATTACCTGAAGGATTTAAAGTTTTATTGCCAGAAGAGGCGGAAAAAGAGGAACTATTATCTAGAAAAATACTTGATATTTTAATAAATAACGACTATGCACTAGTCAAAACACCGTTGATAGAGTATGAAGACAAAAGCATAGATAAAGATAATTTGGAAATACAAAGCAATTACAATGAACCTTTCATACTATTAGAACCTGATACAAAAAAAATTTTAGTTATAAGATCAGATATTACACCTCAAATTGCCAAGCTAGCCTCTACTAAACTAAATGATATTAAAAGACCTCTTAGATTAATGTATGCTGGAGAAGTATTAAGAAATATGAAAAATTTATATCAGTCAGATAGACAATTTAAGCAAATTGGTGCAGAATTAATAGGTGAGGATTATAACAATGGATTAATTGAAATTATTGAACTCGCAAATAATATTCTTAATAAGCTTAAAATAAAAAATACTATTATAGATTTTTCTGTTCCATCCTTAATGAGACATCTTAAAAAAACTATCGACTTTGACAATGAAGAAGGAAAAATAATTAAAGAAGCGATTGAGAATAAAGATGCAAGTCTTATAACAAAAAAAAAATATGCTTATATAAAAAGTATAATAGAATGCTCTGGAGCTATCCAAGATGCTGAGACTAATTTTAAAAACTCTTTATTCCCTATTAAAGTTAGAAAAATTTTAGAAAAATTTTTTACTAGTCTCAAATGCCTGAAAAAAATTAAATTTAAACTTTCTATTACTGTAGATATTTCTGAGGGAAACAGTTTTCTAAGTTACCAAAATCTTGGTTTTAAAATTTACAACCAAGATGACTCAAATGTTATTGCAATAGGAGGAGATTACGTTCTCGATAACAAAGAATTGGGAGTAGGTATAACATTAATTGTAAATAATATTTCTAAAGCATTTCAGTATAAAAAGAGAAAAAAAAAGTTTTAAAATGAGTAATGTAATAGTTATAGGCTCTCAATGGGGTGATGAAGGAAAAGGTAAGATAGTAGATTGGTTATCCTATAATGCTGATGCAGTGGTAAGATTTCAAGGCGGGCACAATGCAGGACATACATTAGTAGTTGATGGAGAAGTCTATAAATTAAGTTTATTACCTTCAGGAGTAGTCAGGGGAAAAAAATCTTTTATAGGTAATGGTGTTGTTTTAGACTTAAGAGCTTTAAAAGATGAAATAGAAGTATTAGAAAAAAAAAATATCCAAGTTGATCAAAGCATATTAGGGGTTGCACAAAGCACGCCTTTAATTATGTCTTATCATCAGGAATTAGATAAAGCTAGAGAGAACAAAATAAATGGTCAGAAAATTGGTACAACAGGTAGAGGAATTGGTCCTGCATATGAGGACCATGTGGGAAGAAGAGCAATAAGAGTATGTGACTTATTTAATACGGAACAGTTAATTAATAAAATACAAAGTGCTTTATTTCATCATAATCCCATAAGAAAGGGGCTTGGTATAAAAGAATTAGAGGCTAAAACTATTTTAAATGAAATTACTAGCTATTCTAATTTTATTAAGCCCTTTGTTAAAAATGTATGGCATGAACTTTTAAATTTACAATATAAAAATAAAAATATACTTTTCGAAGGAGCACAAGGCACCTTATTAGATATTGACCATGGAACTTATCCATTCGTTACGTCATCAAACACTGTATCTGCACAGGCATCCATAGGTACAGGAGTTGGATCAATTAATAACTGTTTTACTTTAGGAATAACCAAAGCTTACCTTACAAGAGTTGGAGAAGGACCATTTCCTACTGAACAAAGTAATGAAATAGGAGAGAAATTGGGTTTTCTTGGAAAAGAGTTCGGAACTGTTACAGGAAGAAAAAGAAGGTGTGGCTGGTTAGATTTAGTTTTGCTTAAACAATCTGTAAATGTTTCAGGTTTAAAGGGTTTAGCGCTCACTAAGCTTGATGTGCTTGATAGTTTTAAAAAGATAAAGGTATGTACTTCATATACTTATAAAAATAAAAAATATGATTACCTTCCATTAGGAGTTGATAGATTTACTCAAGTTAAACCTAATTACATTGAACTAAATGGCTGGAATGAAAAAACCATGGGAGCAAAAAAACTTTCAGATTTGCCTAAAAATGCTAAAAAATATATAACTTTTATAGAAGATTTTGTAGGAGTACCGATAACAATGTTATCTACAAGTCCAGAGAGGGAAGATACAATTTTATTCAAAGACCCCTTTGAAGCTTAAACATTTTTACTTTCTAAAAACTTGATTTGGCTTTTATCTTTCATTAGTTGTTTTATAAAATTTTGCACCTTCTCAAAAGCTTTTACTTCAATTTGTCTTACCCTCTCCCTACTAATTTTAAACCTTTTACTTAACTCATCAAGTGTTTCTTGTGTTTCATAAAGTCTTCTTGCCTGAAAAATTGATTTTTCTCTATCATTCAAAACAGATAATGCATTAATAAGCATCGTCTTTCTAAATTTATATTCTTGACTTTCTTCTAATAGCTCTTCTTGACTAGTACCGGCATCTACCAACCAATCTTGCCACTCTGAACTACTATCTTTATTTAAAGGTGCATTGAGGGAATGATCAGGGCCTGCCATTCTGTTATTCATATCTACCACCTCTTTTTCTTCAACATCTAGCTTATCTGAAATTTTTTTTATTTCTTCTGGTTTTAAACTTCCATCATTTATAAGTCTTAATTCGTTTTTGATTTTACGAAGATTAAAAAATAATTTTTTCTGAGCTGCAGTTGTTCCTATTTTAACTAATGACCAAGAATGCAGAATATATTCTTGAATAGCTGCTTTTATCCACCACATAGCATATGTTGCTAGACGAAAACCTTTGTCTGGATCAAATCTCTTTACAGCTTTCATCAAACCTATATTTCCTTCGGAAATCAAATCTGGAATTGGCAGACCGTAGCCCCTGTATTTTAACGCTATTTTTGCTACTAATCTTAAGTGTGATGTGACCAGCTTATGTGCAGCATTAATATCTTTCTTGTCTTGCCAGGATTTAGCTAAGGTATATTCTTCCTCTAACTTCAGCATTGGAAACTTTCTAATTTCTTGTAAGTATTTTGTTAAACTGCCTTGAGCTGAAACGCTAGGTAATGTAATATTAGACATAATAAAAAAATACCAAATATTTTTTTAATTCTCAAATAAAACTTTCTCAAGATTTAAAAAGTCATGCGGCTTTTTAGCTATTAGTTCTAAAGGTGTGTTTTTTATTGGATGTTTAAAAATTATCTTCTTCGAGTGCAAAGCTTGCCTTTCAAAACCGACTATCAGATTATTAATTTTTTTAGATATCTTTTTAGAAAAATTTCTACCAGTCGAATATAATTTATCTCCAACAATAGGACATCCTTTAGACTTCATATGAACTCTTATTTGATGAGTCCTACCTGTAACTATTCTGCACTCTATCAAGGAGAAATTGCTATCATAAATATATTTTGTTTTATATTGCGTAATAGCCTCCTTAGCTTTTTCTGTATAACTAATCTTTTTCTTTCCTAAATGACCTATAATAGGAATTTTAATCTCACCAGCTAGTGGGCGAGGAACTCCCCAAACTACCGCGTCATAATATTTTTCAATTTTCCTATGTAAAAACTGTTTTTTTAAAGCATTATGAGCTATATCTGTTTTTGCAAAAATTAACAGTCCAGAGGTTTCTTTATCCAACCTATGGACAACTCCAGGTCTATTAGAACCCTCGCCAGCACTCAATGAAATATTATTTTGTAATAATAAGTCAACCATACTAAACTGAGGATTTTTACTATCAGAATGAGTCAAAATACCAGCT
>JAYYAX010000024.1:0-7231 GCA_036042925.1 Pseudomonadota bacterium | reverse complement strand
AAATCTCTCTCTAAGTTTTTTCTTATTAATATCTATTAATTTTGTAGGATGCGTAACTCTTAGATATGTTTGCTGTAAACTGGTATTTTTATTTTCAATTCTTTGTTTGAAAAATATATGCATATTTTTTGAGTAGTTATATATTTTTTTTTCCAGCTCCTTTTTTTCTGGAACCACCATATCTGCTGCTGCTGTTGGCGTAGAAGCTCTAAAATCGGCAGCAAAATCGGAAATACTAAAATCTGTTTCGTGACCAACAGCTGAAATGATAGGTATTTTAGAATTAAAAATTTCATATGCTAATTTTTCTGAGTTGAAAGGCATCAAATCTTCAACACTTCCTCCGCCTCTGGCTATTATAATTACATCAGGAGCATTTTTTTTTTTTATAGTATTTAATAATCTTATTGCATTAACTAAATCTTCCTCAGCTCTATTTCCCTGTACACTTATCGGATAAATTAAAAGATGGCAAGGGAATTTTATAGAAATTTTATTTTTAATATCCTCTATAACAGCCCCTGTAAGAGAAGTTACAATGCCTATTTTATCTGGTAGAAGTGGCAAAGGCTGTGATTTTTTAAAAATTCCTTCTTCCTTAAGTTTTCTTTTTCTAAATTCTATTAATTTGAGAAACTCTCCCTCTGAAGTAGCTCTTATGTTATCTATTATTAAATTATAACTAGATTTTGCTACATGAGTACTTATTTTTCCTGTAGCAGTAATTTCTAAGCCTTCCTCTGGTTTAAAACTTAGAAATGGTACCCTGTTACTCCAAATTCTTGCTGCTATAACACCCTTATGATCTTTTAAATTAAAGAGAAAATGTCCATTCCATAATTTCAAATCAGATATTTCTCCTTTTATTTGTATATAAGAGAAATCATTCTCTAGTTTTTTTTTAATTAAAAGAGATAATTCTGATACACTAAATACTGGAATATTTGACATAATAATATTGATTTAAATTATACTATAAGCTAGATGAAAAAAATTAGGAATATTAATATACTAGTTCTAGGAAGTGGAGCAAGAGAACACTCAATATGTGAAAAATTATATCAATCTAAATATAAAAAAAAAGTTTTTTGCTTTCCTGGAAATGCCGGAATAGCAAAAGTAGCTAAAATTGTAAAAGTCGATATTAATAATTTCCTAGATATATCCAAGTTTTGTAAAAGAAATAATATTGATTTGGTAATACCGGGATCAGAGGTATATTTAGAAAAAGGTATTTCAGATTTTTTAAAACTAGAAGGAATATCGGTTATTGGTCCAAGCAAGTATGCTTCTTCATTAGAATCTTCTAAATACTTTACAAAAAAAATGTGTGATTTATCTAACATAAAAACCGCAAGATGGGAAGTATTAGAAAATGCAAAAAAAACTAAAAATATAATTAAGAAAAAAAAGTTTCCTCTTGTAATTAAAATGGATAGTTTGGCAGCAGGCAAGGGAGTGTTAGTTGCTAAGAATCTCAGAGAAGCAAATAAGTTCCTTAATAATATTATCAACGGTAAATTAGGAGATAAAAATTCTAAGATTATTTTAGAAGAATGCCTATTTGGAGAAGAGGCTAGTTTCTTTTTTGCTGTAGATGAGTCTGATATTAAATTTTTAGGGAGTGCTAAGGACTATAAGAGAATTGGGGAGGGCAATAAAGGTTTAAATACAGGAGGAATGGGATGCATATCGCCTTCTCCTAAAGAAAATAGTAAAGTAACCTTAAAAATCATTCGAGATATTATAAAACCAACTATTAAAACCATGAAAGATTTAGGTTACCCTTTTCAAGGTTTTTTATATGCTGGAGTAATGTTTACAAAAAAAGGCATTTATTTAATTGAATATAATGTAAGGCTTGGAGATCCTGAATGTCAGGCTGTATTGGCTAGGTTAAAAACAGATTTTATAGATATCTGTCTAGCAGTTAAAAATAAAACTCTAAGTAATTTAAAGATAGAGAAATTTAAAAAAAAGGTGGCTTGTGTTGTACTAGCCAGTAAGGGATACCCAGAAAAGTATGCAAAAAATATAGAAATTTTTGGAATAAATGATTTTGAAAAAAATAATAATATTAAAATTTATCACGCAGGAACAAAAAAAAACAATTCAGGAAAAATTGTAACTAATGGAGGAAGAGTTCTTAACATCATAGGAAAAGCTAATACAATCAAAATAGCTTTAGACTTAGCCTACAGTGCATGTAAAAAAATATATTGGAAAGGATGTCTTTACAGAAGAGATATAGGATCATGATTTTTTTCTAAGCTTAACAAAAAAAGAGTTAAGAAGATCTGCACTTTCTTTTGCTGCAATGCCTCCAAATATTTCTGGTTTGTACATGCCTTTTAAATTTGAAAATATTCGATCTCCATTCTCAATGCTTCCCCTTTTAGTATCATAAGCTCCAAAATATAAAATACCTATTTTAAACCTAGAAATTATATAACTGCACATAGCACAGGGTTCTAAGGTAACATAAAGATTATAATCCATTAAATTTTCAGTCATAAGTTTTTTTGATGCTTTTTGAAGTGCCAAAACCTCGGCATGCGCTATTGGATCTTTTTTGGAAATCACCATATTGTATGCTTTTGATATAATTCTATCATTATTAAAGACTACTGCTCCAATAGGAGTCTCCTTATTTTTTTTTGCTTTTTTTGCTTCTGCCAAAGCTACTTTTGCTATTTGAGTTAATTTCAAAATATATTATTATCAAACATAAGTATTATGTTAAAAAAACCATTAATAGGACTAACACTAGATCTAGAAACCACTAAAACATACTCAAAATTTCCGTGGTATGCTCTAAGGGAAAATTACTGCTCTTCTATTAGTAACTTTGGAGGCATACCATTTCCTATAGTTTATGATAATAATTCGATAAATTCAATAATAGAAGTCATTGACGGATTAGTTATCACAGGAGGAGCTTTTGATGTTCACCCTAAATATTACTCAGAAAAAATTAGATATGATAACGTATTAATTAAAAACTCAAGAACAAAGTTTGAAATAAATCTCTGTAAATTAGCCTTAAAAAAAAATATACCTATATTAGGTATTTGTGGAGGTCAGCAAGTTATTAATATAGTTTATGGAGGATCTCTTTATCAAGATATTAAAAAGGATATATCTAATAAATTAGAACATGAGCAAAAAAATCCTAGAAATCAAACTAGCCATTTTGTAGATTTAAATATTAATTCTTTGCTTTATAAAATAATTAAACAAAAGAGAATTAGCGTTAATAGTGCACATCATCAATCTGTAAAAAAACCGGGTAAAGGACTTATTGTAAATGCTATTGCTCCTGATGGAATAATTGAAGGTATCGAGGATAATACAAAAAGTTTTTGTATAGGAGTTCAGTGGCATCCAGAGTTTTTAATAAAAAATAGTGATAATAAAATTTTTAAAAGCTTTATTAAGAATTCCAGAAAGAATGGTTCAATTTAGTTGTTAAATAAAAAAAGAAATAAAATCATTTTACTTGGTGTAAATAAGCCCAGAGGAGTCATATGCACGCATAGAGATGAAAAAGGAAGAGTTAAGATTTATGATTTAATACCTAAAAATATTGTCAAGGAGTTTAAAGGTAAAATTCATTCTGTTGGAAGATTAGATTTTAATTCCCAGGGTTTAATTCTTGTTACAAATAATACAAAGATTAAATCATATTTAGAAAAACCCTCTTCTAAAATTCTAAGGGTATATAAAGTAAAAATTCAGGGATTAATTAATAATAATGATATTAAAAAATACAAAAATGGAACACATATAGGAAATAACTTTTACTCAATAATAAGTATGACTGTTATAAAAAAGACTAAGAGCTATAGCTGGCTATTAATTAAGCTTGACGAAGGAAAAAATCAACATATAAGAAAGGTTTTCAAAAAAATAGGTTTCAGCGTCAATAAATTAATTAGGATACAATATGGACCTTTTAAAATAGGATCTTTAGAAACCGGCAAAAGTAGAATATTAAATTTTAATAAATTAAAATTAAATACTAGTTTATGATTATTACTACTGGATCGCTAAAATTTAGAAAAATCAATTCAACTAAAAATAGTAACATTAGACCAACTCCTAATAAAGTTAGGCAGGCTATTTTTAATATACTTAAACATAAATGTAAAATGGATATATGGATTAAACAAAGTAATATTCTGGATGCTTTTGCTGGAACAGGGATGGTTGGATTTGAAGCACTTTCGAGAGGTATTGCAAATTTAACTGTTATAGAGAAAGATAAAAAGAATTTTGGTGCAATATTACAAAACGTGAAAACTTTAAACATTTCTAATAAGGTCTTAGCTTTAAATGAGGATTTCTTTAATGTAAAAAGTCTTCCGTATAAGTATAGGTTAGTCTATTTAGATCCACCTTTTTATAAAAACTTGATAAATAGCTCACTTGAAAAAGTTTTGGATATAGACATTCTTGAAAAAAATTCTGTTATAGTCTGTGAAACAGAAAAAGTTTTTGATTTTCAGCCAAAAGAAAAAAAAAATATTTTTTTTTCGAGAGTTTATGGAGCTGTAAAGTTAACCTTCTTAGGATATACCTAGCTTCTTCCAAACAACTTTTCTATATCTTTTATACTAAGTTCAACAAAAGTTGGTCTGCCATGATTGCACTGTCCAGTATTAGGTGTATTTTCCATCAAACGTAAAAGATTATTCATTTCTTCAATATTTAATTTTCTTCCTGCCCTTACACTATTATGACAAGCTATACTAGATAGAAGATTATCTATTTGATAGTTATTAAGTGTAATTTCATCAAACTTTTCTAATTGCAAATATAGATCGTCAAAAAGCTCTTTAATTTTTATTTTTCCTAATATGCTAGGTAATGCTCTAACCAAAAGACTATTCTGACCATAACTCTCAAATATTATTCCTAATTTTTCTATTTTTTGTTTATTATCTAAAAAAATTTTTACATCTGTCTCTATTTCTAAAATTTCTGGCATCAACAACGTTTGTCTTTCTATATTATTTTCAAAAAATGATGACTTTAATTTTTCTAAAACTATTCTTTCGTGAGCAGCATGTTGATCTACCAGAATTACCTTGTCTTTTGTTTGTGCAATAATAAACATCTTATTTATTTGAGCTATTGCAAATCCTAACTTAAATTTAGTATCTTTTTCAGTATTTTCATTATTATTAAGAAAATCTATACTATCTTTAGATAGGTCATCATATGATTTAGGAAATACTAATTCATTTGAATTAATATTTATTTCATTTTTTATATTAATATTTTTGAGTAATTTCTTTTCATACATTCCAGAATTAATTAAACCTGACTTTTCTAGCGCATTTCTTATTGTTCTTATAAGCATAGAATTAATTTTTTTTCTTTCTAAAAAACTTACTTCAGTTTTTCTAGGATGGATATTAGCATCAATATTTTCATGAGGAACATTAATATTTAATATTATTACAGGAAACCTATTCCCCGCTAGTAAACCTGAATAAGCAGCCTTAATTACTCCTAGTAAACTTCTATCTTTTATTACTCTATTATTAACAGTTATTACAGTTTCTCTCCAGGTAGATTTATTGTAGGTAGGTATACTAATATAACCTTTGAATGAACAAATATCGTTATCGTTATCAATAAAAATTGAGCTCTCATAAAAATCTTTTCCCATAATCTCTAAAACTCTATTTTTATAAAAATCTGTTTCACTTTTGTTGAAGAATACAAATTTTTGTTTTTTATCCTCCGTATAATTAAAATTAATTTTTGGATGTGAAATAGCAATGCTTTTTATAATATCTCTAATATAGTAATTTTCTGCATTTTTATTTGATAAAAACTTTTTTCTAACTGGAAAGTTTTTAAATAAATTCTCAACTGATATGTAGGTTCCATTTTTTCCATGAGAAGGTTTAGTATCTATAATTTTATTTTCTTCAACTATAAGTTTGACTGCATTTTTCATTGACTTTGTTTTACTTGTTATCTCTAGTTTTGAAACAGCTGCAATAGCATACAAAGCTTCTCCTCTAAAACCTAATGTTTTAATATTTGATAAGTTATTATCAGTAATTTTTGAAGTTGCATGCCTTTGAATGCACAGTCTCAAGTCTTTTTCATCAATTCCTTTACCATCATCTGCTATGATAATTCTATTTTCACCGCCCTCCTCTATCACAATATCAATATTTTCAGAACCGGCATCTATGGAGTTTTCTAACAATTCTTTTATAATAGAATAGGGTCTTTCTATGACCTCTCCTGCAGCTATAGAGTCTATAATATGACCTGGAAGTAACCTAATTTTACCCATTTTTTGTCAATAGCTTTTTTGTTAAAATTTTTACTTTTTCTACTGCAGGTTGATTAAAAGGGTTTATACCTAATATTCTTCCAAGAATGGCAACCTCAAGCATTAAAAACGACATCAACTTAACAGATGGTTTTAAGCTATCATCTTCAAGGAAAATCAATCTCACTGGCCTCTTAGCTTTTACTAGCTCATTGTAAGTTGCTATTCCCATACTATATAAAATTTCTCCAAGTGTTTGATTATGTAGATAAGAAGGTAATAATTTATTATTATCTTTAACTTTAAAATTGTTTCTTCTTTTTTTAGGAATGATTATTGTATAAAAAAGGTTATCTGGTCCATCTAACCACATTTGCAACTGACTATGTTGATCAATAGACCCTGTTGCCTGCAGAAAATGTACTCCTTTTCCATTTTTACCAAGAGACTCACCCCATAATTGTCTATACCAAAGAATCATAGAATGCAAAGACTCCTGGTAAGAGAGTACTACATGACCAAAATACTTCTTCTTACAAATCAATGTTGATAAAACTGCTATATTTTCAGAAAAAAAATACTTATTTTTAAAACATTCTGAAAGAACTTTATCGGATAATTTTTTAATATTCATACTATTTAATCCTGCCAAATTTAGAGGTATTAGACCTGTTTCACTAAAACAAGAGTATCTACCCCCAATTTTTGGATTATGTTCAATAAATTTTATTTTATATTTTTTAGATACTTCAAACAAAGGAGACTTTTTCTTATCAGATATAATTATAATATTATTTTTTTTCTTAAAATATTTGGAAAGATAATTAACAATAACTGAATAAAGGGATAGGACTTCGGTTGTTTCACCGGATTTACTTATTATTAATAATAAGATTTTACTTTCTTTTATTTTATTAAGTTTCAGTGATAGGT
>JAYYAX010000023.1:0-7741 GCA_036042925.1 Pseudomonadota bacterium | reverse complement strand
TGATATAGAGGTAAATAATTGTTATATGAGTCATTATTCTAGAGTATTTAAACCTACGGAAGTATGTATGATGTTAGCAGCTTTTTCCAATATGGAGACTATTCATATTGCTGCTTATTCTCATTTATTAGATACAATTGGAATGCCAGAAGTAGAATACTCAGCATTTCTTGAAATAAAAGAAATGCGAGATAAGTATGATTACATGCAAAAGTTTAATACAAAAACAAAAATAAACATCGCTAAGACTTTGGCTATATTTGGAGGCTTTACAGAAGGTTTACAATTATTTGCAACATTCGCTATCCTATTAAATTTTCCAAGATTTAATAAAATGAAGGGAATGGGGCAAATAGTTACATGGTCAGCTAGAGATGAAAGTTTACATACAGAATCAATTATTAAACTTTATAATACTTTCGTAAGTGAAAACCCTGATATAAATAAAGAAGAATTAGAAAGAGATCTTTATATAGCTTGTAATACTATGATTGATCATGAGGATGCTTTTATAGATAGAGCATTTGAATTAGGAACAGTAGAAGGGCTAAGACCTGAAGAGGTTAAACAATATATGAGATACATGGCAGATATTCGTTTAAACCAACTGAAATTACAACCTATATACAAAATATCTACAAATCCTTTGCCATGGATGGACGAAATGTTAAATGCGGTTGAACATACTAATTTCTTCGAGAATAGAGCCACAGAATATTCAAAGGCAGCAACTACAGGGACTTGGGAAGAGGCATTTGCTTAGGATAATAGGCTTTTCTAGTTGATATTATGGTTTTGAAGTTAATATACGCCAAATCTTTTCAGGCTTAGCCGGCATATCAATGTGATCTAAATTCAGTGCATTACAAACTGCATTAATTACAGCTGGAGGTGCTCCTATTGCTCCTGCTTCACCTGCTCCTTTAATTCCTAGTGGATTTGTAGTGCAAAGAATTTCATTGAAACTAAAATTTATAGTAGGTATGTCGTTTGCTCTGGGGATTGCATAGTCCATAAAAGAACCGCTTAAAAGCTGTCCTGTTTCATCATCATAGATTGTTTCTTCAAATAATGCTTGTCCTATACCCTGAGCTATACCCCCATGGACTTGCCCTTCTAATAATAATGGATTAATAACTTTTCCAAAATCATCAACTACGGAATAGTTTATAATTTTTACAAAACCAGAAAATTTATCTATTTCTAACTCACATATATGAGTACCGTTAGGGAAGGTGTATGTTCCAGGTTTTGGAGCCCAATCTGCATTGATATTTAAGGATTCTTGGATATTAAATAATTTGGTTAGATCAGAAAAAGAATAATTCTTATTGTTAAATTTGAAAAATCCTTTTTCATAAATAATACTATTTGGATCAGTTTTAAAATATTTTGCCAGCAACTCTTGTGTATTTTTTAAAAATTTTTCTGAGGCTAGTAATAGAGCATTTCCACCTACTGGCATTGATCTTGACCCTCCAGTTCCAGAACCTTTTGGAATTTCTATACTATTACCTTGAATTATATTGATTTGGTTAATATCTATATTTAGGACTTCTGAAACAATTTGAGAGTATGATGTTGAATGACCTTGTCCATTAGATTGAGTACCTATTTTGACTTCAACATTTCCATTTCCTCCAATTTTTAAATAACAATACTCTGGACCACCACCACCACATGCTTCTATATAAGTTGAGATACCAATACCTCTGTATTTATTATTTTTTAAAGATAAACTTCTTCTTTTTTCAAAGGATTTATAATCAGAAAGCGTTATACAATCAGATAAGTTTTTTTTAAAATTTCCACTATCATATAAATGACCCAATGCAGTTTTATAGGGCATATCTTTTTCATCAATAAGGTTAATTTTTCTAATTTCCAGAGGACTAATATTAAGTTCTCTGGCTGACTTATCTATAAGCCTTTCTATTAAGTAAGCGGCTTCAGGTCTTCCAGCGCCTCTATAAGCATCAACTGGATTTGTATTAGTAAAGACTCCTTTTACATTTGCATATGCATTAGCAATTTTATAACAACCAGTAAGCATTGCTGTTCCTGCGTAAGTAGGAATAAAAACTCCAAAATCAGAAATATAAGCTCCCATGTTGGCATAAGTATTTACTACTAACGCAGTAATATTATAACTTTTATCAAACCCTAATTTTGCAGTACTAATGTGATCTCTGCCATGAATATCAGATAAAAAACTCTCAGACCTTTTTGCTCTCCACTTTACTGGTCTATTTGTTAATTTAGAGGCTGCCAAAGTAAGTACGTATTCTGGATAATTAAAAATCTTCATTCCAAATCCACCGCCAACATCTGGTGTAAAAACATTTAGGTTTTGTTCTTGAATATTGAATATAGTAGATAGTTTCTTTTTTAGGCTGTGCACTCCTTGACTAGAGCAATATAAGTTATAAGTATTAGACTGTCGGATATATTGACCAATACTACTTCTACATTCAATAGGATTTGGTACCAATCTATTATTTATTAATTCAATCGAGGTTATGTATTTTGATTTTTTTAATGCATTTTCTGCTTTCTTTTTATCTCCCAGCTCCCAATCAAAGCAAATGTTATTTGATAGTTCTTCTCTGACCACTGGAGCATTATATTTAATGGCATCACCAATATTAGTAGTGCTTTGCATTTCTTCGTATTCAATATCAATAAGGTCTGCTGCTTCTTCAATTATTTCATAAGTTTGTCCAATTATAGCTAGCACTGGTTCACCTACATATCTAACTTTTTGATCGGCTAAAATATTTCTATAGGTATCTATCATTTCAGTTCCGTCTTTATTAGTTAGCTTAAAACCCGGATACATGGGATTAATATTCATATTTTTAATAGTATCATTACTTAAAATTGCTAATACACCATTGCATTCCTGAGCTTTTTTAAAGTTTATATTTATAATTTTGGCGAAAGCATATGGTGATCTGACTATATACATATAAACTTGGTTTTTTAAGTTAATATCGTCGTTATAACAACCAGACCCAGTTAAAAACTTATCGTCTTCTTTTCTTTTAATAGATTGACCAATACCAAACTTCAATGTCTTTTCCTTAATTAACTTTATTAATATAAAACAATATTACAATATTGAAAAATAGTAATTTATAATTATAATCTAATTATGAAATATAAACAGAAATTAGATACCCCCATTTTTACTATAGGGGAATTAGTTAAACATAGATATTATCCATTTAGAGGTGTAATTTTTGATGTTGATCCCGAGTTTATGAATAGTGAAGAATGGTACGATTCTATCCCAAAAGATATAAGACCAAAGCGAAACCAACCATTTTACCATCTGTTTGCTGAAAATGATGATGGTCCTTATATAGCTTATGTTTCTCAACAGAATCTTCTTCATGATGAAAATTTAGACCCTTGCTCTCATCCACAGATTAGCTCTGTTTTTGATGGACTTAAGGATGGCAAGTATGTTTTAAAAGAATCAAATTTACAATAGCAATTATTGACAGTTTTTGACGTATTTTCCAGACCAACCACTTACCTCATTAGCGAGCTGACTCGTCAACAATCTTCTAAAATTTGCATGACAGGTGCCACATGCATTTCCTAAATTGCACATTGCTATAACAGTTTCATCTATATTATCTTCTGCAATAGCATTCTTTAGGTTTAAAGCTGATTTTCCTGCATTAGCGTATAATTTACTGAAATAATCTGGGAGAGCCCAGACTGCTGGTGTTGCATTTGTGAAACCTTTAGATGATAAATTGCTTCTTGCAGACCATAATTTTTCTGTCTTTTCTAGTAATGTTACTATCTCCTGTGCATCTTCTGTAGCTAAATCTTTATTATAATCAATTTTTTCCTTTAATTCCACATAGGGAGATAATCTTTTTACCCTCTCCCAAATTCCTTGCATTGCTGTCTTTCGCGTCTCAATAGTGATTAAGGTTTCGTCAAAGTCTGAAGCAGAAGCTTGATAGGATGAACATGATATAAGTAATAATACCAGTAATTTAAATATTTTAGACATAATGTAATATTAGTTTTTTTTAAGGTAAATGCAATAGATTAAATAAGAAGCAATGCACCAGAATTCTAGGATTATATTATTTTTTATCTAACCAAGGAGCATCTGGAGCAGTAATTTCACCTTTAGGTAAAGCAGATTTTTTTTTATCGTTACTTTGGGAAATAAAGTTTAACCTTTTTTTTATATAAAGCCTACCTAGAAAAAATGAAAAAATCACAGCTATTAAGAATATAGAGATACCAATTAAAGGATGATAATACATCCTTTAATTTTACAAAAATATAAAATTAAAACAACTAATTTATATTTACTTTTTCTTTTTCAGATAGCGTAAATACCTCATAGCCGTTTTTAGTTACACCTACCGTATGTTCATATTGAGCTGATAATTTTTTATCTCTTGTGACAGCTGTCCATCCATCACCTAATATTTTAATATCTTTTTTTCCAATGTTAATCATCGGTTCTATAGTAAATATCATTCCTTCTCTTAATTGCATGCCCTGTCCTTTTTCTCCATAATGTAAAATATTAGGAGCACAATGGAAGACTTTACCTATTCCGTGTCCACAAAAGTCTCGCACTACTGAATATCCAAATTTTTCAGCATACTTTTGAATGGCATTTCCGATATCACCTAACGTATTTCCTGGTTTAACTTTTTGTATTCCTTCCCACATAGAATTATAAGTAACATCAACTAGTTTTTCTGACTTAATATTTTTTTTTCCAATAAAAAACATTCTACTAGTATCCCCATGCCAATCGTCAAGTATAACAGTTATATCAATATTAATAATGTCACCGCTTTTTAATATTTTATTAGAGGGAATTCCATGACAAACAACATGATTTACTGATGTGCAAATTGATTTAGGAAAACCTTTATAATTCAGCGGAGCGGGTATTGCCCCTTTTGATATAATAAAATCATGACATAATTGATCAAGTTCAAGGGTGGTTATGTTTTCTTTAACATGAGGAGTAATATAGTCTAATACCTGTGATGCTAGTTTTCCAGCATTTCTCATTTTATCGAAGTCTGATTCACTATGCAGAACAACAGGGTTATTATATTCATCTAATATAGTATTTTCATTCATTATTACATTTATATTTTACATTTTATGAAAAAAAGCTCAACGTTTGATTATTGATATAGTTTTTTTATTATTTTTTTTTTGATTATTCATATCAAATCTATATTCTCAAACTATGCATGATGCTATTATCATTATTATAGGAAATGAAATATTATCAGGAAGAACACTTGATAAAAATGCTAATTTCATTGCAGATCGTTGTTCTAAGATTGGAATTAATATAGATGAAATTAGAATTATCCCTGATAAAATTAAAATTATAAAGAAAATAATTATTGAATCATCGAAAAAATATAAAAACGTATTCGTGACTGGTGGTATAGGTCCAACACATGACGATATTACAGCTTTATCGGTTGCCTTAGCATTTAAAAAAAAATTAGTAATAAATAAAAAAGCAAAGAAGCTGTTAGAGGATTATTATCAAAGTAGCAAATTCGAACTTAATGAAAGTAGAATGAAGATGGCTTATTTACCAGCTCAGTCAAAATTAATTATGAATTCAGTATCTGCTGCGCCCGGGTTTAAAATTAAAAATGTTTGGGTGATGGCAGGAGTTCCTAAAATCATGCAGGCGATGTTTTTGGATAGTGTAGAACCTAGACTACAGAAGGGTAAAATGTTTTTTTCAGAAACTTTAAAAATCAAAAAACCTGAAGGAGATATAGCTCAAGTTCTTACGAAAATAAGTGAAGAGTTTGATCGCATAGATATAGGAAGTTATCCATTTTATAAGCCTCCAAACATTGGTACTAATGTAGTTTTAAGAAGTAAAGATTTGAAATCAATAGAAAAAGCCATTAAAAAAATTAGCATTATTTTTAAAAAGATGAATATACTATTTTCTATAGATAAAAGTTAATTAATTTGGTATGAATGTAAAGAATTAGCCCACTTGGCGGAATAGGTAGACGCAAGGGACTTAAAATCCCTTGTCCGTAAGGACGTCCCGGTTCGAGTCCGGGAGTGGGCACCAGAAAAAAGTTTAAAGTATTTTTTTAAGCTTTATTACAAATATGTTTTTATAGAATGAATTTATTATGAAAAAAAAAATAGCTATTATATGTAGTAGACAAATGACAAGACATGCTGATCATCATTTAGCTAATTTATTAAAATTAAAAAATAATTATTACTTAATATCTGTAATTTCGAATATAAGTTCTGCCAACATGAACTTTTATTATGAAAAATACTCAAAATACTTTGACGAAATTTATCAAGAGCCTGATGATAATGTATCAGTTGAAAAAAATATTAAAGAGAAATTATTGATGAAAAAAATTAAAGCATTTGAAATGCTTTATGGAATGTCCATAAATAATATTTTTTTCACACATAGAATTATAGGAGGTGGTTTTTTTGCTTCAGGAGGTATTAATCACCCGAGAAACGCTTTGAGGGAAAATAATAGCTATATCAATATATTGAAAATAGCATTAGATCAATTATTATTTTGGGAACATTTATTAAAAAAAAGTCAAGTTAATATAGCATTAAATCTTCCAAATCATGCACACTTTTTAGCTAAAAAATTAAACATCAAATCAGAAAGATTACAGACTGCAAGATTCGGTAATACTCAATTTTGGAGTAGCGATAATCATATTCAGCCTGATAATTTAAAAAAAAATTTCGATATGATAAAAAAAACTAAGAAAGTAAACATTGATTTTCCCTATGATACTTATCTAACTTATAAAAAAATACATATTAAACATTCTTCTTTTTTATCAACTTTGTATATGTCTTTTTTAAGCTTATTAAAAAATATTAGAGGTAGACTTAAAGGATATAAAAAATCAAAAAATATTTTTATATTAGATGATTTTTTAAGCTTTTGGATAAGAAGAAAAGCTTTCAAAGAGAATCTTAAATTGTCAAAAATAACTTCTGAACAAACAAAAGGTTTAAAATATATTTACTTTCCTTTAGTTGCAGAGCCTGAAATAGCACTTCATGGGATAGCACAAGATTTTTTCTTTCAATTATCAGCCTTAAATTTACTAGCAAGAGATTTGCCAAGTGATTTTAAAATAGTCGTAAAGGAACATCTTCTTGCTATAGGAAGAAGACCAAAGGATTTTTATAGACAAATTAGTGCTCATAAAAATGTAATATTTGCAAATCCATTAGATAATGGCATTACATATATTAAAAATTCCCGAGCAGTAGCAATAATTACTGGAACTGCAGGCTGGGAAGCTTCAGTGATGGGTATACCAGTAATTACATTTACCCAAAATAATGCATTTAATTTTTTGGAACATGTTTTTTATGTAAACAAACCAAATTCTTTAAATAAAATAATATCTGATATAATTAAAATTAAACTCCCAAATAAAAATTTTAATAGGGCTGGGTCTAGATTGTATCAAGCATATTTTAAAAGCTCTTTTGATCTAGGTTCAATAAAGCAATTTTTTGATTGGAAAAGTTTAGATGAAAAAAGTGCTTTATCATATGCAAAACTTTTATATAGAGAATTATCTAAAAAAGTTAATCTTTAAAAATTTTTTGTAATCAGTATTTCTCAAAATATTGATTTAGTATCAAATATATAACCGATGAGTTTATTTTTAAAATATATCTAGTTGTAATATAC
>JAYYAX010000022.1:0-8425 GCA_036042925.1 Pseudomonadota bacterium | reverse complement strand
ATAATTTGCTTATTGTTGAGGAAGAAATTTTCATTAAATACTTGTTCTTCTAAACTAATACCAAATTTTTCTCTGATAATGCATCTTACTTCAAAAGAAGGATTGCTTATATTTTTTTTTTTAAAAATATTAATTTTTTTTTTAATAAAGAAATCTAATCTCATATTAAATTTTTTACTTTTTCTTCTTGGTCTGCTTCTTTTAATGCTTCTATTACTTCATTTAATGCATTCCCTGATAGTACTTCTTCTAATTTATATAAGGTTAAGTTTATTCGATGGTCGGTAATTCTTCCTTGAGGAAAATTATAGGATCTTATTTTTTCTGACCTATCGCCACTACCGACTAATAACTTTCTTTTACTTGCTAATTTTTCTTCTTTTTCTTTTTGTTGTTTTTCATAAACTCTAGACAACAAAATTTTCATTGCTTTTGCCTTATTCTTATGTTGACTCTTTTCATCCTGACAACTAGCAACAGTATTTGTTGGAATATGCGTTATTCGAACAGCACTATCGGTAGTATTAACATGTTGACCACCTGCTCCTTGAGATCTAAATGTGTCAATTCTTAAATCTTTTTGGTCAATTTCTATTTCTATTTCTTCCACCATAGGTAAGACTGCTACAGTGGAAGCTGATGTATGAATTCTTCCTTGGGTTTCTGTAAGGGGAACCCTTTGGACTCTATGAACTCCTGATTCATATTTCAAAGAAGAAAAAACATTTTTCCCTGAAAAAGATAAAATAGCCTCTTTACATCCTCCGATATTTGTTTCTTGAAAACTAAGTATTTCAAATTGCCATTGGTTACTTTCTCCATACTTTTGATACATTTTTAGTAAAGCCATTGAAAATAGGGCTGCTTCATCTCCTCCAGTACCCGCTCGTATTTCAACAATAGCATTTCTTTCGTCATCTTTATCTTTAGGAATTAACAACTTTTTTAGATTGGTTTGTTCATTTTCATGGCTTTTTCTTAGTTTCTCGATATCTTCTTTAGCCAGTTCTATAAGTTCATCATCAAGTTTTTCTTTAAGCATATCTTGGGTTTCAATCAAATTCTTTTCTATCTGGTCTAACTCATTTTTTTTTTTTACAATTTGTTCTAGAGATGCAAACTTTTTACTAAGCTCAATCCTTTTTTCGGTGGAAATTTCATTAGAGTTTAGCTCTTTTTGTATAGACTCATAATTTTCTATAATTTTAGATAGCTTTAATAGTAAGTATTCATTCATTTAGTTATTTTATCTAATAATTTTTTCTCATTTATAGTAATTTGCTTACCACTTTCTAAATCTTTGTGTGTTATTAAAGAATTATTGTATTCATAGTCTCCTAGAATAATAGCTTCTTTAGCCTTCATTTTATTAGCATATTTAAGGCTTTTTTTTAAATTAAAGTTATCAATTATTTGATTTGTTACTCCCTGACAGTAAAGTTTTTTTGATAAATTAAAAGCATAAGACAAATATTTTTTGTCTGTTGGTACTAAAAGAATTGGTAACCTATTTAGAGAACTATTAGTAACTAAATTTTCTAACCTTTCTATTCCTGCTGCCCATCCTATTCCTGGTATGTTTTCTCCTCCTAGTTCTTTTACTAAATCATTATATCTACCTCCTGCCAAAATAGCATATTTTTCGTTTTCTTTAAGTGTGAATTCAAAGGTTGTGTCACTATAATAATCTAATCCTCTAACTAAAAAAGGGTCAACCTTATACTCTATTCCAATAGAGCTTAATAGTTGTTTTAGTTCATTAAAATTATCTAACTCATTCTTACTTAAAAAATCATAAATTAATGGTGCATCTTTTAACAACATTTGATCATTTCGATCTTTTGAGTCTAATATTCTCAATGGATTTCTATTTAGCCTATTTAGACTTTCTTGAGAAAGTTTATTTTTATTATTATTAAAAAAATTTTTTATTTCTTTTATAAATATACTTCTGCTCTCAGTTTTTCCTATCGTATTAATTTTTAAAATTACTTTATCTAAAACTTTTATGTCTTGCAGAAAAAGATGAGCAGCTCTTATAACCTCGCAGTCTTCATACAATTCTCCTTTTCCAAACAACTCTACTCCAACTTGATGAAATTGTCTTAACCTTCCTTTTTGAGGTCTTTCATATCTAAACATAGGACCATAATAAAAATATCTTCTAGGTAGGTTTTGTGTTAAGCCGCTAGAAATTAGTGATCTAGCCACACTAGCGGTACCTTCTGGTCGAAGTGTAACACTTTCATTACTTTTATCTAAAAAAGTATACATTTCTTTCATTACAACATCTGAGCTATTACCTAAGGTTCTTAGAAATACTTCGCTGTTTTCAAGTATAGGAGTGCTAATAGGCATAAAGTTTAAAAGAGAAACAGCTTTCACAAATTTTTTTATAATATTTTGCTGATTGTAATAAGCTTCACCCTGTAAGTCATGCATCCCTCTGACTGTAGATATTTTTTTAAATTTCATTTTTTAATTTTTTTTCTATTAAATTAGAAATAACCTCAGTTAGGTTCTGATTCTTACTTATAAAGCTTTTTTCTCCATTTATGTAAATTTGATGACTGTTATTACCGCCTCCTGTTATACCAATATCAACATGCTTTGCTTCACCTGGACCATTCACTACACAACCTAAAATAGATAAAGTAATATGCTTTTTAATACCTGCATATTTCTTTTCTATGGTTTTTACAGTTTCAATAACATTAAATTGCTGTCTTGCACATGAAGGACATGAAATAATATCTAATCCAAACTTTCTGATTCCTAGGGCTTTTAATATCTCAATACCAACTTTGACCTCATTCACTGGATTTTCTGATAATGATACTCGTAAAGTATCGCCTATCCCTTCACTAAGTAGACCTCCTATTCCTATTGAAGATTTAACTGTACCACCTACTAAACTTCCTGCTTCAGTAATACCTAAGTGTAAAGGATAATCAGTTTTCTTCGCTAACAGTCTATAAGAATCAATAGCTAATGCGACATTAGAGGCTTTTACGCTGACTTTAGTATTAAAAAAATTATATTTTTCTAAAATATTAATATGTTTTAATGCACTTTCTAACATTGCTTGTGGAGTAGCCCTATAATATTTATCAATAAACTCTTTTTCTAAAGATCCAGCGTTAACTCCTATTCTTATTGCGCAATTGTTACTTTTTGCTGCATCTATTACATTTTTAATCTTTTGTTCATTACCTATATTGCCAGGATTTATTCTTAAACAAGCAACGCCTGCTTCAGCCGCTTCTATGGCTCGTTTGCTGTGAAAATGAATATCTGCTATTAATGGTACCTTTGTTTTTTCAACTAGAGTTCTAAGAGCTCTTGTTGACATCTCGTCTGGGCAGGATACTCTTACAATATCAGCTCCTGCTTTTTCTAAATCTTTAATTTGATCTATAGTTGAAATAAGATTACTTGTTAAAGTGTTGGTCATAGACTGGACAGTAATAGGAGCATCGCTACCTACTTTAATTTTTCCTAAGGACACTAGTTTTGTTTTTCTTCTCTTTATAATATTTTTATAATATTCCATATAAGATTTATTAATTCAAAAGTTTTTCTAATTCAAAAAGATCTTGATAAGTGCTTTTATTCCATAATAAGAATAATAGCCCAATTAAAATTAAAGATAATAAGACGATTAAGGATCCATATCTATTTTTTTTTATCGATGTATTATCTAAAGATACATTAGCATTTTTAATATCCATCATATTTTTTATAAAGAGGTTTTCAAGGTTACAGTTGTTTATGATATTTAAATCTTTCATATAGGTTTTTAGAAACCCCTTCAAATAAGAATGCTTTTCATAGTCGCCTTGATTAAATAAACCATTTTCAATATTTTTTAGTATTGTTTTTTTTATTAACAGTTTAGCGGAAATGTTTTCTATTCTAAATCCATTTTCTCTTCTTTTTTTTTTTATAAATAAGCCTAATTCTTTAAAATTATTGAAAGTTCTTTTATTTTCCATGTTCTATTTTTTAACTTTATTCAGCCTATATGCATCGTGTAGAGATCTTATAGCTAGTTCTTTATATTTATCGTCAATTAAAACACTAATTTTTATTTCAGATGTGCTTATTACATGAATATTAATATTATGTTTAGCTAGTTGAGCAAACATTATATTTGCAACGCCAGAGTTAGATTTCATTCCTAGACCTACTACAGAAACCTTGCATATATTTTTATTTATAACTACCTCTTTGTACGAAAGTTTTTTTTGAGCTTTTTCCATAACCTTCTTTGTCTTGTTAGCATCGCTTTTTGAAACAGTATAACTGTAGGTAACTTTTTCATCTTTCAACGAAGAAGATTGTACAATCATATCAACATTAATTCCTTCTAAAGCTAAAGCATTAAAAATAACTGCAGATATACCAGGCTTATTTTTTACATCCACAAGAGAAACTAAGGCTTCATTGCTGCTATGAGCTATACCTCTTACTACTTGATTTTCTAAATTTTTCATATCTTTTGTTAACATTGTTCCTTTCTTTCCTGTAAAACTCGATAAAACTTGCAGTTTAACTCCGTATTGAAGAGCAAGTTGTACAGACCTGGTATGCAAAACTTTAGCTCCTAATGATGATAACTCTAACATTTCTTCAAAATTTATAGTATTCATTTTTTTTGCATTTAAAGTTATTCTAGGATCTCCTGTATAAACTCCATCAACATCAGTGTATATATCGCATCTTATTGCTTTAAGTTTAGCAGCTAATGCAACTGCTGTAGTATCTGAACCGCCTCTACCCAAAGTAGTAATTCTTTTGTCATCATTCATGCCCTGAAAACCCGATACCACTGGTACTTGATTTTTTTTTAAACAATTAATCAAAGTTTTGACATTAATATCTTTAATAGTAGAATTTAAAAAATTTTTTCTAGTGTAAATCGGTATTTGCCATCCTTGAAAAGATCTTCCTTTAATTTTATTTCTATTTAAAAGAATTGAAAAAAAAGCACTGGAAATTTGTTCTCCAGAAGATAGTAATGCGGCAACATCATCACTATGATTATATTCTTCTAGATTATCTGTGAGATTTAACAATCTATCAGTCTCTTTACCCATAGCAGAGACTACCACAACAACTTTGTAGCCTACTTTTAAGGATTTTTTTATGTAAGAAATAGCTTTGTTGATTCTAGGAATACTTGCAAGTGAGGTTCCACCAAATTTTTTGACTATTATTTGCATTTCACTATATTTATATTAACAAAGTTTAAATAATAAGTTAAAGGAATAACAAATTGCAACAAAGTAATTTTGATAGCTTTTCAAATGAATGGTGGAAAAAAGATGGCCCACTAAAACTTCTGCACTCAATGAATAAAACTAGGTTATTATTCATTCAAGAAAGATTACTTAATAGATATAAATCTTTAAAACAAATAAATAATATTTTTTCAAAAAAAAGTATTTTAGATCTCGGTTGCGGCGGAGGAATTCTATCAGAGTCACTTGCAAAAAAAGGAGCCAATGTAACAGCTATTGATACCGCCAGGTCTTTGATAGATATAGCTAAAAAAAGAGCAATAAAGGAAAAATTAAAAATCAATTATAAAATAGGTGATATAGAAAGCATTAAAAGTAAAAAAATTAAATTTGATATTATTATTTCTTTGGAAGTAATAGAGCATGTTGAGAATTACAAAATTTTTTTAAAAGATATATTTTCATGTCTTAATAAAAACGGCTTAATTATAATATCTACAATAAATAGAAGCTTTTTTTCTTATTTATCCACAATCTTATTTGCTGAGAAAATATTGAAGCTTGTTCCAAGTGGTACACACGACTGGAAAAAATATGTTAAACCAGAGGAAATTGAAGAATTTGCTAATAAATATGGTTTTTTTTTAGATAAAAAGTGTGGTTTGCTGCCATTGCCGATAGGTAGTAATTTTAATTGGATTAGAACGAATGGTGTTTCTTCAAATTACATTTTATCATTAACTAAAAATTAGTTTTTCTTCTCAACCTTTCTCTATAATTAGATGTTTTCTTTTTTTCTTGTGAGGTATCTTCTTTAAATTCTATTAAAATAATTAGACGAGTAACTATTGACCTTACTGAGGCTAACATGTCTTCAAACATTGAGAAAGCTTCTCGTTTATATTCATTTAAAGGATCTCTCTGCGCATAGGCTCTCAAGCCTATTCCTTGTCTTAAGTTGTCTAAAGACAATAAATGCTGTTTCCATTGTTGGTCTAATACTTGAATGATTAGCTGTTTTAAAATTATATTAAAATTATCTATACCTATTTTTTCTATTTTTGTCTGCAATATCTCTTTTACATTATTAGAAATTTCTTTAATTATCATTTCTTTTTCACTACTTTTTATGTGGCTTATTTTTAGACCAAGGCTATTTTTAAATTCTTTAATAATATCAGATTTATATTTCTCATTATTTTCATTATCATTATAAGTAGCTTCAGTAAGATTTGATACTGTATCTTCCATAATTTCTAGAAAAAGGTCATATGTGTTTTCATTGTTCAATATATCTTTTCTTTGAGTATAAATTACACCTCTTTGATCGTTCATAACATCATCAAACTTTAGCAGGTTTTTCCTAATTTCAAAATTTCTATTTTCAACTTTTGATTGTGCTTTTTCTATAGCCTTGCTAATCCAGGGATGAATTATTGCTTCTCCTTCTTTTAACCCCAGAGTTTTTAATATTGAGTCTAATCTTTCTGAACCGAAAATTTTCATTAGGTCATCTTCTAAGGAGATAAAAAATTTTGATGACCCTGGATCTCCTTGTCTTCCAGATCTTCCTCTTAGTTGGTTGTCAATTCTTCTACTTTCATGTCTTTCTGTCCCCAGAACGTAAAGCCCTCCATGTTCCATTACTCTTTTTTTATTATCTGATTGTTTTTCAATTTGTTTTTGATTAAAGACTTTATTTTCTTCGTAATTTCCTCCAAGCTGTATATCAGTACCTCTGCCTGCCATATTCGTGGCAATGGTTACAGCGTATGGTTTTCCAGCTTGAGCAATTATATTTGCTTCTTTTTCATGAAACCTTGCATTTAAAACCTGATGACTAATTTTTAATTTTTTTAGTTTTTTTGAAATTAGTTCTGAAGTAGCTATATTAGTCGTTCCAACTAAAATCGGTTGTGAACTAGAATTTACTCTAGTTATTTCCCTACAAATTGCATCCCATTTTTCATCTTTTGTTCTGTATATCTCATCATTATTATCATTACGAACCATATTTTTATGTGTAGGTATTTGAACTACATCTAAAGAATAAATTTCTGAAAATTCAGCGGCTTCTGTTTTAGCTGTCCCTGTCATACCAGCAAGTTTAGGGTACATTCTAAAGTAGTTTTGAAAAGTGATTGAAGCTAGGGTTTGATTTTCATTTTGTATAATAACATTCTCTTTTGCTTCTATGGCCTGGTGAAGTCCTTCAGAATATCTTCTTCCTTCCATCATTCTCCCTGTAAACTCATCAACAATAATTACTTGATTGTCTTTAACAAGATAATCTTTATCTTTGTGAAATAAGAAGTTGGCTTTTAGACATTGATTTATAAAATGTAATACATTGATATTATCTGGGCTATATAAATTTTGATTTTTAATAATATTTCTGTTAACTAATATTTTTTCAAAATATTCAATACCATCTGAGTTAAGATTAATTGATTTTGACTTTTGATCTATCTCATAGTTTTGTTCAGAAAGGCCTCTAACAAAACCATTTATGGTTTTATAGAATTCTGTATTATCTTCAACAGGGCCAGAAATAATTAAAGGCGTTCTAGCTTCATCAATCAAAATACTATCTACTTCATCTATAATCGCATAATTAAATTCTTTTTGACTAACTTCTATATTATTAAACTTCATATTATCTTTTAGATAATCAAAACCAAATTCATTATTAGTGCCATAAGTAATATCGCATTTATAAGCATTTTGTCTTTCTTCTTCTGACATGCCTGAAAATATATAGCCAACAGAAATACCAAGAAAATTATAAATTTTTCCCATCCACTGGCTATCTCTTTTTGCTAAATAGTCATTTACAGTAACTACATGGACACCCTTTCCGGAAAGGGCGTTTAGGTATGCTGCTAAGGTTGAAACTAAAGTTTTTCCTTCGCCTGTTTTCATTTCTGCAATTTTGCCCTTATGGAGTGTAATTCCACCAATTATTTGCACATCATAATGCCTTTGTTCTAATGTTCTTATTGCCGCTTCTCTGACAGTTGCAAATGCTTCAGGTAATAAATTATCCAAAGTTTCTCCGCTTTTTACCCGGTTTTTAAATTTCTGTGTATTTTGAAGAAGTTCATCATCTGATAATTTTTTTGTTTTCTCCTCAATGTCGTTTACTTTAGCTAATAGCTTTTCATAAGCATTTAAGGTTTTTT
>JAYYAX010000021.1:0-27893 GCA_036042925.1 Pseudomonadota bacterium | reverse complement strand
TATTTATTTATGAAAATTAAAAAATATAAAGCTATTACATTACTGATACTTTTATCTTTAATTGTTAATTTTACAACTTTAAATACTTTTCCTGTCTTAGATAGAGATGAGGCTAGATATGTACAGTCTACAAAACAAATGTTAGAAACTGGTCGATATAATTCAATTAGGTTTCAAGAGGAGTTAAGAAGTAAAAAACCAATAGGAATTTATTGGTTACAGGCCATTTCAGTAAGTTTTCTGAGTCCAAAAGAGGATTTTTTAAATAAAAAAAATAATCAATTTAACAATATATGGAAATATAGAATTATTTCGTCTTTATTCTCTTTATTTACAAGTTTACTAATGTTCTTAATCGCATCTAAAATTTTTAATAGGAAAGTAGGACTTTTTAGTGCTTTAGCTTTACAAAGTACCTTGCTTTTTTCAATAGAATCCCATATAGCAAAGACAGATGCTGTATTGTTAACATTTTCGGTTGTAACAATGCTATTATTATTAGGTTATTATAAAGGTATTTTTGTTAAAAAATATGATAAAGTCTTTTTTGCATTTTGGAGTACGATAGGCCTTTCTATTTTAGTAAAAGGACCAATTCTTCCCCTTATTATACTATCAGCAATGTTTTTTATTATAGTTTTTAAAAGAAGTACTAATTGGATATTAGAAACAAACCCACTTACTGGTATTATCATTGTATTTATAATTGTACTACCATGGTTTTTAAGTTTATCTGCTACAGAACAAAGCAGCTTCATTAATGAAGGTTTAAAAAATGACTTTATAAATAAGATATTATCTGTTCAGGAAAACCATGCTGCCTTTACAGGCGCACATGCGGTAGCAATACTTATTCTTTTTTTTCCAATAAGTTTATTTTTATTACCTAGTATTTTTCAATGCATTAAAGGTATAAAACTTAAAAGTAATTTTTTTCTTATTGCATGGATAGTTCCAAATTTAATTGCCTTTGAACTTGTTCCAACGAAGTTACCACATTATACATTACCTCTTTATCCGGCACTTTCACTTTTAATAGGCATTTATATCAGTGAAAATAAAAGCTATGGTTTAAAAAGGATAGGGAATCTTTATATAGCAAATTCCCTTGTATATTTAATCATTACAGCATGTGTAAGTTATGTTTTTTATATTGCAATAAAAAACTATAGTTCATTATTACAAACCTATGCATATTTAGTTTTTTTAATATTTTTAATTTTTTCTTTCGGGCTCATTATTAATTTTAGTTTAAATAAGACTAAAAGCTTCTATTACCAAGTTTTTTTGTCTTGTTTTACCTCTATTTTCATTTTTGGTTTACTTTTACCTAAACTAGACAAAATTTGGATTTCTCAAAATATATATGAAATAATAAAAGATGATAACATAAACTTTAAATCTGAAGATATTGCCGCTTTGGGATATAATGAGCCTAGTTTAATTTTCTTATTAGGAAGTGAAATAAATATTCTAAAAGGTCTAGATAAAGATTTTTTTGAAAAAAAATTATTTAATTATATAATAATAGATGAAATTAACAAATATGATTTACAGACTATATTAGATCGCAGTAAACGTGAATATATAATTTTAAGCAGTATGAAAGGTTTTAATATGTCTAAAAATAAGTGGGTAAATACTACAATTTTTAAATTAAAGGAAAAGTAAGGATACTAAAAATGTTTAAATTTTCAGAAAAATCTCTTGAGTTACAAGAAAAACTAAAATTATTTATGGATAATCATATTTATCCCAATGAAAATAATATAGAAAAAGAAATTAATACTGGAGACATTTGGCAACCATCTAACATTATAGAAGAATTAAAGAGTAGGGCAAAAAAGGAGGATTTATGGAACCTATTTTTGCCAGAAAGTGATAAAGGGGCTGGGTTAACCAATCTGGATTATGCTCCCCTATGTGAGATAATGGGAAGATCCCCTTATGCTCCTGAGATTTTTAATTGTAGTGCTCCGGATACAGGTAACATGGAAGTATTAGAAAGATATGGAACAGAAGAAATGAAGAGAGAATGGTTGTTACCTCTGCTCAATGGAGAAATAAGATCTGGCTTTGCAATGACAGAACCCGACGTTGCTTCATCAGATGCAACCAACATTGAATCTAGTATCGTAAAAGACGGTTCGGAGTATATTATTAATGGACAGAAATGGTGGACTTCAGGAGCAATGGATCCAAGATGTAAAGTATTAATATTTATGGGAAAAACTGATCCTGCGAATCCAGATAAACATAAACAACAATCTCAAGTTATAGTTCCTATGGACACGAAGGGAATTACAGTTGAAAGATTCCTTCCTGTATTTGGTTATTCAGATGCACCTCATGGGCATGCCCAGGTAACTTTTGAAGATGTGAGAGTGCCGACCTCTAACATACTTTTAGGAGAAGGTAGAGGCTTTGAAATTGCTCAAGGTAGATTAGGACCGGGAAGAATACATCATTGTATGCGATTAATAGGTTTGAGCGAAGTTGCTTTAGAAAAGATGTGCAAGAGAACCAAATCTAGAGTTACTTTTGGTAAGCCTATTTCATCACAAACAGTTACTCAAGAAAGAATTGCTGAAGCTAGAATTGCGATAGACCAAGTTAGATTGCAAGTCCTTAGTGCAGCTAATAAAATGGATCTGGTAGGGAATAAGGAAGCAAGAATGGAGATTGCTATGATAAAAGTGTCAGCTCCAAATGTTGCATGTAAAGTAGTAGACTGGGCAATTCAAGCTCATGGTGGAGGAGGAGTTTCAAATGATTTTGGATTAGCGCAAGCCTATTCTCAAGCAAGATATTTGAGATTAGCTGATGGTCCTGATGAGGTGCACAGAAATCAAATAGCAAAACTAGAATTGAGAAAATATAATTAATTATATGGAAGCTAAAAACCTATCTAAGGTGAGAGAGAACCATATCTTTGATATAAATTATTTAAACAATTGGCTTGAGAAAAATCATAAAATTTTTGGAAAAGTAATAGAAGTTAAACAATTCATTGGGGGGCAATCTAATCCTACTTTTCTTCTAAGTTCTGAAAAAGATACTCATATAATTCTTAGAAAAAAGCCTCCAGGAAAACTCTTACCATCAGCACATGCTGTAGAAAGAGAGTATAAAGTTCAAAAAGTTCTTATGAAAACTGAAGTACCCTGTCCTGATATGATTTCCCTTTGTGAGGATGAAAGCATAATAGGTACACCTTTTTATATTATGGAATTTATACAAGGTATTGTTTATGAGAGTATTCTTGATGTGAAGGATAAAAGTAAAAGAAAAAGTATTTTTCTTCAAATGGTAAAAATGCTGGGGAAGCTGCACAATATAAACTATGATAAAGTAGGCCTTAAGGACTTTGGTAAATCAGGAAATTATGCTGAAAGACAAATAAGTAGATGGGAAAAACAATGGCATTTGTGTAAGCAAAGAGAACTACCTGAGATAGATATTATAATAAATTGGTTAAATAAGCATATTCCAAATAAATTTAGTTCTTCAATAGTACATGGTGATTATAGGTTAGGAAATTTAATTTATACTGAAAATGAAACTACAATACAAGCAGTTTTGGATTGGGAGCTTGCCACAATAGGTGACCCACTTGCAGACTTTGGATATATGTTATATCCATATTATATCCCAGTAGGAGAAAGACATGGTTTGTTAGGCTGTGATTTGGAAAAAGAAAATCTGCCTAATGTTAATGAAATTATTGAAACGTATTGTTATGAAAGAAAAATTAAGTATTTTGACCCCACTTTCTACGTTGTTCTTTCTATGTTTAGATCAGTTGCAATTTTGGAAGGAGTCTATGCCAGATATGTTAACGGAAATGAAAGTTCTCCTAATGCTAAAGAAATAGGAAACGATGTAATCCCTTTAGCAAAAGCTACACACAGCTTAATAAAATAGAGCAAAAGTTATTCTTAAAAAATAGATTGAAAATTATTTTGGTGCAAGTCTCAAAGATCCGTCTAGTCTAATAGTTTCTCCATTTAGCATATTATTTTTATAAATTGCCATAACTAGTTTTGCGTATTCTTCAGGGAAACCCAACCTTTTAGGGAATAATGTACTATCCACTAATGAATTATAAGCTTCTTCTGGTAATCCTTTCATCATTGGTGTTTCAAATAAGCCTGGTGCTATTGTGCATACTCTAATACCAAACTTTGCAAGTTCTCTTGCTATTGGCAGTGTCATAGAAACAATTCCTCCTTTTGAAGCACTATATGCTGCTTGACCTATTTGTCCGTCAAAAGCTGCTATTGAGGCAGTATTAATAATAAGACCCTTAAATCCATCTTCAGTAGGAGAGTTATTTTTCATTTTATCTGCGACACTTTTAATCATATTAAATGTACCAGTTAGATTAACATTTATAATTTTTTCAAAGGTTACTGTTGAATGAATACCTTTTCTGCCAATTATCTTCTCAGGAATTCCTATCCCAGCGCAGCTAACTGCTAAGTTTATAGGACCAACATTTTCTGAAACATAGGATAAATTTTCATATACTATTTTTTCATTAGTAACATCGGTTAATAAAAAATTACATCTATCTCCACTAGCTTTCGCAAATGCTTCTCCTTTATCTTTTTGAGTATCAAAAATTGTTACATTCCCTCCATTATTTAAAATAATTTCTACAGTTGCTTTTCCTAAACCAGATGAGCCACCTGAAACTATTGCGTTTATATTTTCTAATTTCATTACTCTCTCCTACAAAATAAACTGCTCGTTGAAGATTTTTTCTTCAAGATTGTCATCTTTGTCAAACAAAAGTTTTAAAGACTTTCTAAAATCACATAAAACTTCAACATGCTTTACGTTTCTAACTTCAACCTGACCAGCTGTAGCACTTACAGGCCTATTAATAGGATCCAGGACTTTTAATGAAATTTTACTTTTTTCATTTACTAAAGCACCTTTCCATCTTCTAGGTCTAAAAGGACATATTGGAGTTAGAGCTAACAATGAAGAATTTAAGGGCAATATTGATCCATGTGCGGATAAATTATATGCGGTACTTCCTGCAGGTGTTGATACAAGAATACCATCACATACCAGTTTTTTAATTTTTACTTTATTATTAATATTTACTTGCACATTAGCAGCAAATCTATTTTGTCTTAATAATGAGACCTCATTTAAAGATGAGGCATTATATTTTTTATTACTTATATCTGTAACATTCATTGAGACAGGGTTGAGTTTAAATTCTATGGCAGATTTAATTCTTTCTGTAAGATTTTTTTCATCATAATTATTCAATAGGAACCCTATAGTGCCCCTATTCATACCATATATTTTTTTTTTAAGATATTCTTTATTATTTATCAAAGATAAGATGCTTCCGTCACCGCCTAACACGACAATCACGTTTGAATGCTCTAACGCAAAGTTAGTATATTTTCTTTTTAATAGTTTGGCTGCTTTTTGTGCCTTAATGTTTTCAGCAGCTAAAAAAAAAGGTTTTACAGTTTTCATCCTTATCCACCGGTCACACTCATATGTCTTTTTACTGATGGAGATTGTTTTCTTCTAATTACAAAATCGTGACCTTTCGGCTTTCTAGATATAGCTTCTAATATAGAATTCTTTAAGTCTCGTTCCCAATATTTTGACCTAGCTGCAGAAACAAAGTCTGCAGAGTCTTCTTGTCCTAAACACATATAAAGTTTTCCAGTACAAGTTAGTCGAACTCTATTGCATAATTCACAAAAATTGTGTGTAAGAGGAGTAATAAATCCTACGCGATTATTAGTTTCTTCTACATTAAAATATCTAGAAGGTCCTCCTGTGTAATGAGTACTTTTTTTCAAAGTAAAAACTTTCTCTAAGTTTTCTTTAACTTTTGATAGAGGTAAAAATTGATCAGTTCTATCGTACTCTATTTCTCCTAAGGGCATAGTTTCTATTATGGTCATATCAAAACTATTAGAGTGAGCCCACCTTAATATATCAATTATTTCATTTTCATTAGTATCTTTTAAAGCCACTGTATTAATTTTGAGTTTTAAACCGACTTCTTTGGCTTTGTAAATTCCTTTCAAGACTTTTTCTAAACTTCCTCTTCTAGTAAGTTTATTAAATAAATCTGGCTTTAGAGTATCAATTGAAACATTAATTCTTCTGACTCCACTCTCATATAATGCTTCAGAATGCTTTTCAAGTTGCGATCCATTCGTTGTAAGAGTCAGTTCATTGAGCTTTCCATTTTTTAAAAATGATCCTAAATTTCTGAACAAGTCCATAACATTTTTTCTTACCAAAGGTTCTCCGCCAGTAATTCTTATTTTATTAGTACCTAAGTTAATGAAGCTTACACATATTCTTTCTATTTCTTCAAGGGTTAATAAATCTTTCTTAGGAAGAAAAGTCATATTTTCAGCCATACAGTATTGACATCTAAAGTCACATCTATCTGTAACTGAAACTCTTAAGTAGCTTACGGGTCTTTTATAAGGATCTAATAACATACTTTATTATATACAACTGTACATAATAAGATCAAGCTTTTGATAAAAAAAAAATTTTAATATAGAATTTTAATTATGAAAAAAACTATTAATGATACCTGGGAAGAAGTTAGAGAAGCAATTAGAGCTATATGTAAAGGTTTTCCAGAAACATATTGGCAAAAACTGGATCAAGAAAATGATTATCCCCAGGATTTTGTTAATGAACTTACACAGTCAGGTTATTTAAGCGCATTGATACCAGAAGAATATGGAGGAGCAGGGCTTCCTATAAAAGCTGCAAGTGTAATTTTGGAAGAAATTCATAGGTGCGGAGCCAATGGTGCAGCCTGCCATGCCCAAATGTATATTATGGGCTCTCTTTTAAAACATGGAAGCTATGAGTTAAAAAAAAAGTATCTTCCAGAGATTGCAAAAGGTAATTTAAGATTACAAGCTTTCGGAGTGACAGAACCTACTAGTGGTTCTGATACATTGTCAATCAAAACAAGTGCTATAAAAAAAGGGAGAAAATATATAATAAATGGCCAAAAAGTTTGGACTAGTAGAGCAGAATATTCTGATTTGCTTTTATTATTGGCAAGATCTGATAAGTCAGAGAAAAAAAAAGATAGTTTATCACTGTTTCTCATTGATATGCGTCCTCATATCAATAAAAATATTTTCATAAAACCAATTAAAACTATGATAAATCATTCCTCAACTGAAATATTTTTTGATAAACTAGAAATAGATGAAGATTGTCTGATAGGTAAACAAGGAAATGGATTTTCATACATTTTAGATGGAATGAATGCAGAAAGAATTCTTATTGCTTCAGAATGCGTAGGAGATGCTAAATATTTTATTGATAAGGCAACAAACTATGCGAATCAAAGAATAGTTTTTGGAAGACCTATTGGTAAAAATCAGTCAATACAATTTCCTATTGCAAGAGCATATGCAAATACTAGAGCAGCTGAATTAATGGTACAAAAAGCTTGTTCTCTTTTTGATAATAATCTGATTTGTGGGGAAGAGTCTAATCTCGCAAAATTACTAGCTGCGGATGCATCTTGGGAAGCAGCAGATATGGCAATGCAAACATTTGGTGGATATTCTTTTGCCCAAGAATATAATATCGAACGTAAATTTAGAGAAACTAGACTTTACAGGATAGCTCCTGTATCTACAAATATGATTCTTGCTTATCTGTCGCATAAAATATTAGGAATGCCGAGGTCATATTGAGTAATAACTTGTTAAAAGGAAAGTTAGTAGTAACTTTAGAACAGGCAGTAGCAGCTCCATATTGTAGTGTAAAGCTAGCTGATGCAGGAGCCAGAGTAATAAAAGTTGAGAGAAAAGAAGGAGATTTTGCTAGATATTATGATGATTTTGTAAAAGGACAAAGCACATATTTTGTATGGTTAAATAGAGGAAAAGAAAGTCTTATTTCAGATATTAAGAATTCTGATGACAGGGATTTTATAAAAAAAATTATATCCAAAGCTGACATATTCATACAAAATTTATTACCAGGGACTCTAAAGAAATATGGCCTGGACAGTGATTCCTTAAGAAAGAAAAATAAGAAGTTAATAACTTGTGATATTTCTGGTTACGGTCAAATAGGTATTTATGCTAAAGATAAAGCTTATGATCTTCTTATACAAGCTGAAACAGGACTTTGCAGTCTTACAGGAGATAAAGAAAGTCCAGGACGCGTAGGCGTATCTGTTTGCGATATTTCATGCGGACTTAATGCTTATACTCTTATTTTAGAAGCTTTAATAAAAAGAGAAGTCACGGGATTAGGTTCCTCAATTAAAATATCTTTGTTTGATAGTTTAAGTGAATGGATGAATGTACCTTTTTTACAGTACTTATATACAAAAAAAGCACCAAAAAGAGTAGGGTTATCACATCCTTCAATAGTACCTTATGGATGTTTTAAGACAAAAGATAATGTGAATATTTTATTTTCTATACAAAATGAAAGAGAATGGAAGTTACTAGATGAAAATGTATTAAATTTATCTGATAAACTAAAAAAAAAGTTTAATAGTCCGTCTCTAAGACTTAAAAACAAGAGTCAACTTAATAATTTAGTTAAAAAAAAAATTAAAACTTTTTCTTCAAAAATTTTTTCTAAAATCCTAAGAAAAAATAAAATCGCTTTTGGTTTTTTAAATGATATGAAAGCTTTTTCTAAGCATAAAGATTTAAAAACCTCTCATATAAAAGCAGATCAAGGAATAATTAAATTTATACCTCCTGTAGAATTAAAAAAAAGGAAGTATTTTAAAAAAATACCCAAATTAGGAGAACATTCAAAAAAAATAAAAAAAGATTTTAACAAGGTATGAAAGATTATAAAAATTATCTAAAAAAGAAGTATCTAGTAAAAGATGACTTAAATGTTAATAAAGCTTTCACGTTTAGTAAATTATATAAGTCTAGTTTTTTTGATTATTCCTACATAAAGAAAAAAATTGCCCCTATGGGATGGAATTGGCTATATTTCTCAGATAATTATTCAACTGAAACCTTAGGAGAGGATGGACATGTTAAAAGTGCATTAGTTTTTCCTAAATTTTATGGATGTAAAAGAATGTTTGCAGGCTCGGAACTACTTTTCTTTGACAAGGTAATTTTAAATAATAAGGCATCAAAGATAAGTCAGATAACTTGTATAGAAAATAAAAGTAAAGAAAAAAAAAAAATTTATTTTGTTACCATTAAAAATGTATTTAAAGTAAAGAATAAAAAGGTTTTAGTTGAGAATCAGAAAATAGTATATGTAAACAAAAGCTACAAATCCAAAAATAAAAAAATAGAAAAATTTTGTGAATACAAAATAATTTCACAAACTAACTTTTCATTTAATAACATTCATTTATTTAGATATTCTGCAATTACTTATAATTCTCATAGAATACATTATGATTTAGATTATACTAGAAAAAAGGAAGGCTATGAAAATCTTTTAGTACATGGTCCCTTACTAGCTTCGTTTTCATTAGAATATCTAAGCCTAGTTAAAAAGACCAAGAGCATAAAGTCTTTCTCATTCAAGATAATAAAACCAGTATTTGTAAATGAAAAAATTACCTTGAAGTTGTATTATAGCTTAAAAGACGAAAAAAAAAATTAAAACAGTAATAACTAATAAGTTAAAAGAACTTAAATTTATAGGAACATGTATTTTAAAATAAAATTAACAAATTGTTCCTACAGTTTTATAAGATTCTTTTATTGTACTTAACAAAGATGAAGAAGTAGGTAAATATGTGGTGCAAAAAAATAAAGAAGTGTTTATTTTATCTTTACAAAATTTTTCGTTTAAATTTTTATTATTACTTGCATGCAAAGAAGATCTGCACATTACCCAACCACCTAATGTCCAACCAAACATATTTAAAAAGGGAGTAGCACCAGCAGCAGCATTTTCAGGATTTCGTATTAACTCTTCTTTTAACCAGTTAGCGGCATCTTCAAGAGAATTTACAGAAGAATATAATAGATTTCCGATGGTAATTATTTCACTTGATGAACTTCTTTTACAAGTTTCGGCTTCTTCTCTAATTTTTTCAAGAAGTTTTTCAAAAGTTTTTCCGTTTTCTAGGAATAACTTTCTCTTTAACAAATCCAGTGCCTGTATCCCATTTGTTCCTTCGTAAATAGGCAGTATTCTTGAGTCTCTATAATATTGAGCAGCTCCCGTATCTTCAATGAAGCCCATTCCTCCATGAACTTGTATACCTAAAGAAGTTATGTATACTGCTTGATCAGTACACCAAGATTTTACTATTGGAGTAAGTAAACTTACTAAATTTAAGTAATGCTTTCCTTGCTCAGAATGGGCATATTGTTTAGAGTAGTCTATGGTTTCTCCTGTAATTACCGCAAGCCCCCGCATTGCTTCAATTTGAGATTTCATTTCCATAAGCATTCTTTTTACATCTGGATGTTCTATAATATTAACTCGCTCTTTTTTAGTTTTATTTAAAGAAAATCCTTGCTTTCTATCTTTCGCAAATGCAAGAGCTTTTTGGTATGATCTTTCTGCTATAGCGATCCCTTGTACGCCAACATTCAGTCTTGCATTATTCATCATTGTAAACATTGCTTTTAGACCTAGATGAGGCTCACCTATTAGTTCACCAATACAATTGTCATTTTCTCCAAAACTAAGCACGCATGTCGGACTAGCATTATGGCCTAACTTATGCTCTACTGAGATTACTTTAATATCATTTTTTATTCTGTTTCCATTTTCATCTTCATAATACTTGGGAACAAGGAAAAGTGATATTCCTCTATTTCCAGACGGAGCATCAGGAAGTTTAGCTAAAACCATGTGAATTATATTATTGCTCATATCTTGATCGCCATGTGTTATATAAATTTTAGTTCCTTTTAAAAAATAGTTTCTATCTTTTTTTATTGCTTTTGTCTTAATATCAGATAGATCTGAACCTGCGTGAGCCTCTGTTAAATTCATGGTTCCACTCCATTCCCCAGATATTAATTTAGGCAGGTTTTTAACTTTTTGATTCTCACTTCCATGATCCTGAATTAGCTCTATGGCACCTTGAGTTAGCATATTATTCACAGCAAAACTCATATTTGCAGATTCCCAAATTTCATTTATTAAAACCAAAACAGACCAAGGAAAATCTTGCCCCCCAAACTTTTCATCTCCAATAACCGAAAACCATCCATTATCAACAAAGCTTTTGTAAGCCGAAATAAAATAACTAGGCATTCTAACCAAGCCGTTTTCTAAGGATATACCATCAATATCGCCCTTTGCATTAATAGCATCTAGCTTTTCTTTAGCAAACTTACCGGCTTCCTCTAACAAAAATTTTACATTTTCAGAAGAGATATCAGATTTTTTAAATTTTTTTGAATAATTATCTATATTTGCAATTTGTGTTAGAGAAAAAATCATCTCTTCTATAGGTGTATTATAATTATCCATATAATCCGAATACCTTTCCTGGGTTCATAATTCCTCTAGGGTCAAAAAGTTTCTTTATTTGTTTTTTTACATTCATCTCTTCAGAGGAAGTATATTTAATAAACTCCTTAACTTTCATTTTTCCTATTCCGTGCTCAGCAGAAAAACTACCATTATATTTATAAACTAAATCAAATACAATAGTATTTACTTTTTTTGAATACAAATCTAAGTTAGATCTTTTTAATATGTTATTATTACTAATATTATAGTGTATATTACCATCAGCTAAATGTCCAAAAATCAAAATATTAGCATCTGGTAAGACTTTTTTAATGAGTTCCTCAGACTCTTTAATAAAAATGGGAATTTTTGAAATAGGCAATGAAATATCATGTTTTATAGAGGGTCCATTTTTTTTTTGTGCATAACTTATAAATTCTCTTGTTTTCCAGATATTATTTGATTGTGCAATAGTTTGAGGCTTTATGGCATCAATAATAATATCTTTTTCAATTGCTTTTTCAAATAAAATGATTATTTCTTGATCAACATCGATATCTTTAAGATATGATAGTTCGATAATTACATACCATGGGTACCTGTTATCAAAGGGTATAGGTATTTCATTAAAATTTTTCTTTATTAATTCTAATCCTAAATTGCTATTAAGTTCAAATGATGTGAGGTTCTCATGATGAGATGAATTAACAAAATTAAAAAATTCAATAACTTTATTTATATTTTTAAAAGCTAAAATAGCAGAAGATTTTTTTTTTGGTACCGGAAAAACTTTAAGAACTGCGGCAGTAATAATTCCTAGGGTTCCTTCGGATCCAATAAAAATATGTTTAAGATCAAATCCTCTATTATCTTTTTTTATCTCTCTTAAACCATTCAATATTTTTCCGTCAGGCAGAACTATTTCCAATCCTAGAACAAGATCTCTTGTCATTCCGTACTTTAAAACACTAGAGCCTCCAGCATTTGTTGAAATATTTCCTCCTATTGTACAGCTATCCTTTGAAGGTAAAGCAAGAGGAAAATATAAGCCATTGATTTTAGCTGCTTTTTTTATATCTTCTAAGGTACACCCTGATTGAGTAACCATATTAAAACTTTTTTTATCTATGGATATGATTTTATTCATTTTTTCCATAGAAATAATAATTTCATCTTTTTCAGGGTTTGGAATAGTGCCTCCAGACAGTCCTGTCCTTCCTCCTTGCGGAACTACAGAAATTTTATTTTTATAACAAATACGCAATATTTCCGATACTTCTGCTGTTGTAGTTGGCTTCAATAAAAGTTTTGATTTACCTATGTATTTTCCTCTTTCTTCTAAGAGATAAGGGTAAATATGATCTTTTTCATCAGTCCAAATATTCTTTTTAAGGTTCTTTTTTAATATATTAATTTTATCGCTCATTATTTCTTTGAAGCCCTGAGTAATCTATCATTTAATGCTATCCCAATACCTTTATTTGGTATATTTTCCACAGCTATTCCTATTACATTTTTTTTGTCAAGCATTCTTAACATTCTGTAAAGATTTTTAGACGCCTCTTTTAGACATTTTTTTTTACTTAGAGATAAAGAAGGATATTTACAGGAAATACTAATTTCCCCAAAGGCTAACCATGCTTCATTAGTTTTTTGTTTTTTTGCATTTATTCTAACGGGGACATCTGGTTGGTAGTGATTAATATCTAGTCCAGGAGATTTAAATATCTTTTTTTTATTTTCTTTATGTAATCTTATGTTAAGAACTTCTTCAATATCATTTTTAGATATATGACCATGTCTTAGAATTTTAGTTTTGTTTGTAGATAAATCTAGAATGGTAGACTCAATACCTATAAAAGATTTTCCTCCATCTAAAACCATAGGTATCTTACCCCTTAATTCTTCATAAACGTCATTAGCACAAGTAGGACTAATTTTTCCATATCTATTAGCGCTTGGAGCCGCAATTGGAAAACTGACTTGATTTAGTATATTTCTAATTGTTTTATTAGATGGAACTCTAACTGCCAATGTTTTGAGATTAGCAGTTGCAATTTTGCTTATATATTTATTTTTAATTTTTGAGATAATTGTGAGTGCTCCAGGCCAAAATTTCTTAGCTAATTCTATTATTCTTTGATCTACTAAAATATCCTCCATAGCAGCGATTTTATTTCTGTAATGTAATATCAATGGATTACTAAAGGGGCGCTTTTTAATACTATATATTTTTTTTATTACTTCATCTTTGTCGGCTCTTCCTCCTAATCCATATACTGTTTCAGTAGGTAAACCAACAACATTATTTTTTTCTAACAGATCTGCTGTGAATGTGATGTTTTCAAGAGTATTTTTTAAAATTTTTGTTTTGAACGACATTACCACTATTAAAGATGTTTGTTATTTTATTATTATTGAAGTAATATAAACGTTTTTATTGAATTATCAAACACTGGAGTGTTTTATGAAATTAGTCAGATTTGGAAAAGAGGGCAGAGAAAAGCCTGGAATAATTGATGCAGATGGTGCTTTAAGAGACTTGTCAACAAAAGTTAAGGATATTGATGGAAAAACTATTTCCTCAAGTTCTTTAAAATTAATTCAAAGAGTAAATCTTAAAAAACTTAACATAGTTAAAGGAAAGCCAAGAATTGGAGTTCCCATATCTAATATTGGTAAAATAGTTTGCATAGGATTAAATTATGTAGATCATGCCAAAGAGGTAGGATCTCCTCTACCAAAAGAGCCAATTATATTTTTAAAACCAACTTCTTCCTTAGCTGGTCCTTATGATGATGTTATGTTACCAAAAGGAATGCTTTTAATGTCTAAGAATAAGTCAAAAATAATAGAGAGTAAACGATCCGATTGGGAAGTAGAATTAGGAATAGTAATTGGAGACAAGGCTAAATCAGTAAGTGAAACAAAGGCCATGCAATATGTAGCAGGGTATACTATTGTAAATGATGTATCCGAAAGAGCTTATCAATTAGATGCTGCTGCAGGCCAATGGACTAGAGGAAAAGGTTGTGATACCTTTTGTCCAGTAGGGCCATACTTAGTAACAAAAGATGAAATTTCTAGACCTCAAAATTTATCAATCTGGCTAAAACTAAATGGGAAAAAAATGCAGGAGGGAAATACCAAAACTATGGTGTTTAATATAAAACAATTAGTATCATATGTAAGTCACTTTATGACACTGATGCCGGGTGACGTTATTGCAACTGGTACACCACCAGGAGTAGGCATGGGTATGAAGCCTCCTAGATATTTAAAAAAAGGCGATTTAATGAGACTCGGAATAGATGGTTTAGGCGAACAAGAGCAAAAAGTCGTTAGCTGGAAAAAATAGTCTTTGTAAAAAATTAAATTGAAAAAAATTTTTGTACATTGCAATCTTCCTGAAAATGAGATTGAAAGCCTTAAGAAGAAATTTTTTATTAAAGTACATTCTTCTAGAAATATTATTTTAAATGAAGAAATATTTTTTAAAAAAGCGAAGGGTTATAATGGGATTATTTCCCAAGGAAATATAGTCAATAAAAGATTTATTGATAGTAATAAAAAATATTTAAAAGTTATTTCTAATGTTGGGGTAGGCTATGATAATATAGATGTAGAAGCAGCTACTAAAAATGGAATTGCCGTTTTTAATACTCCTAATTTAATGAATCATGCAGTTGCAGATCTTACTATGGGATTATTGATTTCCGTTGCAAGAAAAGTTTGTTTAGGAAATAGCTTTGTGAAGGAGAGAAAGTGGATAGGTAATTCTTGGGACTTATTTTGGGGTGATAGTTTGCAAGGAGAAAGACTTGGAATAATTGGGTTAGGAAATATAGGGAAAGAAGTTGCTTTAAGGGCTAATCCTTTTGGCCTAAAGGTTTTTTATAATAATAGGTCAAAATTAGAAAGTAGTGTTGAAAGAAAATATAAAGTAAAATATCTTGATTTCGATGAACTTATTTCTACTTGCAAGTTCATAGTATTGCTTTTACCTTTGACTAAAACTAGTAGGTATTTAATATCAAAGAAGCAATTAAAACAAATGAGAAAAGATTCTTTTATAGTAAACGTAGCAAGAGGAAAAATAATTAAAGAAATAGATTTGGTAAACGCATTAAAAACCAAAATTATAGCAGGAGCTGCATTAGATGTTTTTGAAAATGAGCCAAAGGTGGAAAAGAAACTGTTAAAGTTAGACAATGTAGTCTTGATGCCTCATGCAGGTAGTGCAACTAGAAATGCTAGGCTACAAATGATGGCACTGGCTTGCAATAATCTAAAAAATTATTTGTTGAAAGGTACTACTGAAAATTTAGTTAATAGAGATTTCATATGAAAAATTTTCAATTTGACTTTAGTAATAAAAGTATTCTTATAATAGGAGGAGCTGGTGGAATAGGCCATAAAGCTGCCATTTTATTTTCTCAATTGGGTGCAAGCGTAACTGTAACCTGCAAATCGAGAAGCAAATTGGGAGAATTTCAAAAATTTAATAAAGACCAAAATATTAAGATTGAACTTTTAGACTTGACTAATGATATCTCCATAGAAAATTTAGAGAAAAAAATTACAGCTCTCGATATTTTAATTAACTGTGCCTCTTTAATTAAAGGCGGAGTAGAGTTTAGAATTGAGAATTTTTCGGACGTAGTTAATGTAAATTTAATGGGAACCTTAAGAATTTCTCACACTATGCTTCCCAAATTAGCAATTACAAGGGGAAATATAATAAATATCACTTCTATGAATACTAGGTTAGCCAATTCAAGAGTACCAGGATATGCTTCTACTAAAGCTGGAATTGATACATTGACTAAATCTATGGCATCATGTTGGGCATCGCACAATGTTAGGGTAAATTGCATTGCACCTGGTTGGATAGAAGGAAATACGAATAAAATTCTTAAGAAGGATATTTTTGATGATGAGAATCTCTTTAATAGAATTCCTTTAAATAGATTTGGGAAGCCAGAAGAAGTTGCTAATGTGATTATATTTTTGTCATCTGATTATGCTTCATATATTACAGGCACTACAATTTTAGTAGACGGCGGGTTTTCTGTAAATTAAGGTATTTAAAATGTTCAATTATGAAAATTATTTTAGAAATATTATTCAAAGTATTAAAAATGAAGGTCGATATAGAGTATTCATAGATATTTTAAGAAAATCTAAAAACTTTCCCAATGCAGCATGGTATGAAGAAGGAAAAAATATTCCTGAGGACATTACAGTTTGGTGTAGCAATGATTATTTGGGTATGGGGCAAAATAAACTCGTATTAAATGCAATGAAGGATGCTATAGATAAATGTGGGGCTGGGTCTGGAGGCACTAGAAATATATCAGGAACTACTCACTATCATGTAGAATTAGAAAAGGAACTTGCTGCTCTTCACGGGAAAGAGTCTTCTCTACTTTTTACATCTGGATATATATCTAATGAAGCAACTTTATCAACTCTGGCATCTACTTTAAAAGATTGTATCGTATTTTCTGATGAGCTGAATCATTCTTCTATGATCCAAGGAATTAGAGCTAGCGGTGCGAAAAAAGTAATTTTTAAGCATAATGATATTGATGACTTAAACAAAAAAATCAGAGATTTTAATAATAATATACCTAAAGTTATTGCTTTTGAGTCAGTATATTCTATGGATGGTGATATAGCTCCAATTGCTGAAATAAGTGAAATAGCTAAAGAAAATAATGCTCTTACTTATCTTGATGAAGTTCATGCAGTAGGCATGTATGGATCTCAAGGAGGAGGAATTTCTCAAGAACTAAAAATTAGCAGTAAGATAGACATTATAGAAGGAACTTTGGCAAAAGCTTATGGTGTAATGGGTGGATATATTACTGGAAGTAAATATCTAGTCGATACTGTTAGGTCATATTCCTCTGGTTTCATATTCACAACCTCTTTGCCTCCAAGCATAGTAGCAGGAGGATTAGCTTCTATTAAGTATCTAAAAAAAAGTGATAAAGAGAGAAAAAAACATAAATACATTGTTAATTTACTTAAAAAAAAGTTATGTGAAGAAAATATTTCCGTAATTAAAAATCCAAGCCACATTGTTCCTGTTAAAGTGGGAGATCCTGTTCTTTGCAAAAGAGCTTCAGATCTTCTTCTTTCAAAACATAAAATTTATGTTCAACCTATCAATTATCCAACAGTACCCAGAGGAACAGAAAGACTAAGAATTACTCCCACACCTTTGCACTCTGAGGACATGGTCAATAACCTAGTTGACTCTATTAAAAAAGTTTGGAAAAATCTTAATATAAGGAGATTGGCTGCATGAAAAAAAAATTTTTATTTTCTTTTGCAATATTGCTATGTGGTTTTTTTCAAAGCTGTTTTTTGTATAGTGCTTCAATAGATGAAAAAGTTAATGAAATATTATCCCCAGTTTCAGGTTTTGTAGCAGGCACAGTTTTTTATTCTTTAAATATTGGTGAGTTTAGTTTTCCTTTAATTCTGGCATGGCTAATTATTGCTTCCTTATTTTGTACTTTTTATTTTGGGTTTATAAATATAAAAGGTTTTGGCATAGCATTAAGTTTTTTAACATCAAAAAAGCAGGAAAGTAATGCTCCTGGTGAAGTGTCACACAGGCAGGCGTTGTGGACAGCAACAGCAGCCACAGTAGGTTTAGGAAATATTGCTGGTGTAGCAATTGCTGTAAGTTTAGGAGGCCCAGGAGCTACTTTTTGGATGATATTGGCTGGATTTTTAGGAATGTCACTAAAGTTTTGTGAATGTACTTTAGGTGTAAAATACAGGGTTATTAATGCAGATGGATCAGTCTCTGGAGGACCTATGTACTATTTATCTAGAGGATTAAAAGAAATAGGACTAAACAGACTTGGTAAATTTTTAGCTATCATGTTTTCTATTTGCTGTATAGGCGGAGCTTTAGGAGGTGGAAACATGTTTCAGGCTAATCAATCCTATCAGCAGTTTGTTAGCATAACTGGAGGTAAAGAATCGTTTTTTTACAACAATGCATGGTTATATGGCTTAGTATTAGCTTTAATTTTAGGAGCAGTAATAATTGGAGGAATTAAAAGTATTGCAAAAGTAACAGAAAAATTAGTTCCTTTAATGGCTACTATATATATTTTTTGTGCTCTAATAATTATCTTTATAAACTTAGACATGGTAGGAAACGCTATAAACCTTATATTTATTGGCGCATTTACTGGTGAAGGAATTGCAGGTGGTTTAATTGGCGTTTTGATACAAGGGTTTAAGAGGGCAGCTTTTTCCAATGAAGCAGGTCTAGGGTCAGCTCCAATTGCTCATTCTGCAGTAAAAACTAATTATCCTATTACAGAAGGATATGTAGCTTTGCTCGAGCCATTTATTGATACAGTTATTATTTGTACCATGACTGCGCTTGTAATAATTATAACAGGTATGCATCTAAACACAGAAGGTTATGGAGGAATAGAACTAACTTCAAAGGCTTTTGCGAAAGATATTTCTTGGTTTCCTTATATACTTGCTATATCTGCAATTCTATTTGCTTTTTCAACAATGATATCCTGGTCATATTATGGATTAAAATCATGGACATATTTGTTTGGAAAAAGTAGAACTAAAGAAAATATTTTTAAGATTATCTTTTGTTGCTTTGTAGTAATAGGAGCTAGTTTAAATCTTGGATCAGTAATAGATTTATCTGACTCTATGATTTTTTTAATGGCATTATTTAATATTATTGGTGTTTATTTACTTGTTTCAAAAGTAAAAGAAGAGTTAATTGATTATAAAAGAATAAAATCAAGTGAATAAATATTGATATTTTTTTTAATATTTATAAATTAAGTTTAAGTTCATGAAAAATAATATAATAAATCTTAAAGTTGCTATAACATCAGATCACGCAGGCTTTGAGTTAAAGCAAAAAATTAGAAGCCAGTTAGAAGGTTTAGGAATTCATATCCTAGATTTAGGAGCAGACAGCTCAGATCCCGTTGATTATCCTGATTATGGTAGAGCTATGGCAGAACATATTACTAGCGGTCAAATCGATAGGGGTATTGCTTTATGTGGAACAGGAATAGGAATTTCTATATCAGCTAATAGGTTTAAAGGTGTTAGGGCTGCCCTTTGCCATAATGTAACTACTGCTACTCAAGCCAGAATGCACAATGATGCAAATATTTTAGCAATAGGAGCAAGACATACCAATTTTGAAGATGCTTTAAAATGTATAGACGCTTTTCTGAATACAGGTTTTGAAGGAAATCGTCACGCAAGAAGAATAGCTAAGATAGATGAAAAATTTTCATTAAGTCAAAAAAATGATTATATTTCGGAGGATAAAGAATTATCGCAAGCTTTAGCTAACGAACTAAAAAGACAACAAAATACTGTAGAGTTAATAGCTTCTGAAAATTTTACTTCTATTACTACTATGAATTATCAAGGATCTGTTCTTACAAATAAATACGCAGAGGGATATCCGGGTAAGAGATATTATGGAGGCTGTGAATTTGTTGATGTTATCGAAAATTTAGCTATTGAAAGATTAAAAGATCTTTATTCTTGCAAATGGGCTAATGTTCAACCTAACTCTGGTTCTCAAGCCAATCAAGCTGTGTTTTTAGCCTTATTGAAGCCGGGCGATACCATTCTAGGCATGTCATTATCTGCTGGTGGCCATTTAACGCATGGAGCAATACCAAATCAATCAGGAAAATATTTTAATTCTATTTTTTATGGAGTCAGGAAAGAAGATGGAATTATTGATTATGCTGAAGTAAGAAAATTAGCTAAAAAATATAGACCTAAACTTATTATTGCAGGAGCCTCAGCTTATTCATCTAAAATTGACTTTAAATTATTTAAGGAAATCTCTAAAGAGATAGATGCATATTTACTGGTAGACATGGCTCATTATTCAGGGCTAATAGCAGGAAAATGCTACCCAGATCCTCTTCCTTTTGCAGATGTTTGTACCTCGACTACTCATAAAACCTTAAGAGGACCCCGTGGAGGAATAATATTAAGTAATAATGAAGAGCTTGGAAAAAAAATCGATAAAGCAGTATTCCCTGGTTTGCAAGGTGGTCCATTAATGCATGTAATTGCAGCAAAAGCTTCTGCCTTTAAAGAAGCTAACACAGAATCTTTTAAAAACTATAGTAAACAAACAATTAAAAATGCAAAAGCTCTTTGTACTGCTCTTATTAAAAAAGGTTTTGATATTGTCTCTGGAGGCACTGATTGCCACATGGTTTTAATAGATTTAGAGAGAAAAAAAGTTACAGGTAAAGAGGCAGAAGAAAGTTTAGATAGAGGTGGAATTACATGTAACAAAAACTCAGTTCCATTTGATAAACAATCACCTTTTGTAACATCTGGAATTAGAGTTGGAACTGCAGCCGGAACCACGAGAGGATTTAAAGAAGACCAATTTTAATTTATAGCAGAATGCATATCAAAAATCATTGATGCTTTAACTACTAAAAATAAAGAAGTCATAAATAATGTAGAAACTGAAGTTCTAGAAGATATAAAGGAACTTTGTAAAAAATTTCCTATATACCAATAATAAAGAAATGAAATGTCCTTTTTGTAACAACCTAGAAACCCAAGTTAAGGACTCTAGACCAACGGAAGATGGATCTGCTATAAGACGTAGAAGGCTTTGTACTAATTGCGGTTCACGTTTTACATCTTTTGAAAGAGTTCAGCTCAGGGATTTGACCGTAATTAAAAAAGATGGAAAAAGAACACCTTTTAATAGGGACAAGTTAGCTAACTCAATAATAATAGCATTAAGAAAAAGAAAAGTTGATGCTGATAGAATAGAAAAGTTAATTAGTGGAATAGTAAGACGATTAGAAAGCTCGGGGGAAATTGATATACCCTCGCATTTGATTGGAAAACTAGTGATGGAGTCACTTTCTGAAATAGATCAAGTAGCATATGTAAGATTTGCTTCAGTCTATAAAAATTTTAGAGAAGCTAAAGATTTTGAAGATTTTTTAGGCGAGCTAAAGGATAGCTCAAAATCATCAAATGAATAGTTTATGGTTAAATGCCGCATTTTATCAGGCTAGTTGTGCTTTGGGAAACACTGGTACTAATCCGCCGGTAGGGTGTGTAATAATAAATAATAATCAAATTGTTGGAATTGGTCATACCTCAAAAAGTGGGAGACCGCATGCTGAAGAAAATGCATTGAAGATGGCAGGTGATAAATCAGTAGGTGCAACAATGTATATTTCTTTAGAACCTTGTTGTCTAGATGATAACATTAATTCCTGTACAAACCAGATTTTAAGAGCTGGCATTAAAAAAGTTGTTATAGGAATGTTAGATTATAATAAGCTTACATACAAAAAAGGATTTAGAACTTTATGTAAAAATGGTGTTGAAACAATAATTGCTCCGCTAAATTTTGAAAACTTCCTGTTTAATTATTCTCAATATTGTTTTCATGTATTTTGCAGGCCTTCTATTTCTCTTAAATTAGCAAATAGTGCGGATAGCAAAATAACTTACGCTAATGGAGAAAGTAAATGGATTACGTCAAAACTATCAAGAAAACATGTCCATTTAACTCGCAGTCATTATGATGCTATTATGGTAGGAAAAAACACTTTTCAAGCAGATAATCCAAGCTTAACTGTTAGAGTAAACGGTTATAAGAAATCTATATTCAGAATCTTGTTGGATACCAATTTAAGCCTTAAACTAGATGCAAAAGTGACAAAAAATATAAAAAATAATCCACTTATAATTTTTACTGCAAAAAATCTAGAGACAAAAAAAGCGTTAGAGTTAGTCTCAAAAGGTATAAAAGTTTTTAAAGTACAAAAGCTTACTAATGGATTTTTATGTATTAATAGTATTATTAAACAATTATATTCTTTAAATTTTAAAAGAGTTTTAGTAGAAGGAGGTGCTAAGACCGCTGCTTCTTTTTTGAACGCTGGTATATGTGACTTTATAAAAATTTATAAGTCTAATACATTTGTAGGTAGTGATGGACTACATTCATTTTACAAACTAAATAAACAAAATTCTTTTTTTTTATATAATGAGTTGCAAATAAAAGATAACAAACTTGAGACTTGGATTAACGATAACCTAAAGCAAGTTTATAATAAATTAATTTAAATGTTTACAGGAATATCAGAAAATATAGGTTTAATAAGAGAAGTTAGTAAGACTGAACCAAAAGAATATAAAATAGAAACAAAAATGGATTTAAGAAAATCTAAAATAGGTTCTTCTATAATGTGTTCGGGTATCTGTCTTACCGTAATTAAAAAAACCTCGAATAGTTTTTCTATAAACATTTCAGAAGAGACCTTAAAATTAACAACTGCAAAAGACTGGAAAGAAGGAACAACCTTAAACCTTGAAAAATCATTAAGGTTAGGTGACGAACTAGGAGGTCATATAGTCACTGGTCATGTAGATAATGTAATTCAGGTTAAAAAAAAACAAATACTCGAAAAATCTATTTTGATGGACTTTTCTTTACCTAAAAATTTATATAAATTTGTTTGTAAAAAAGGATCTGTTGCTCTGGATGGAGTCTCCTTAACTGTTAACAATGTAAGCAGAGATAAGTTTTCTGTTAATCTTATACCCCATACTTATAAAGTTACTACTCTTGGTAAATTAATAAAAAATGATAAAGTAAATATTGAAGTTGACATATTGTCTAGATACGTAAATAAAAATATTAGCAAAAATTAATGGAGTTATTTTGATGTTATCAAGTATTGAAGAAATTGTAGAGTGTGCAAGGAATGGGAAAACTTTCGTATTAGTTGATGATGAAAATAGGGAGAACGAAGGAGATCTTATTTTTCCTGCCCAGTTGATTACTCCAGACGTAGTAAATTTTATGGCTAAATATGGTAGAGGCTTAATTTGTTTGGCTCTTACTGAAGAGAGATCAAAAATTCTTGACCTTAAAAGAATGGACAGAAGAAATACTAGTAAATTTGATACTGCATTTACTGTTTCTATAGAGGCAAAAGAAGGTGTTACTACAGGAATATCTGCAGCAGATCGTTCTAGAACAATACATACTGCAATTGATAATACAAAAGGTAAAGATGATTTGACAACTCCTGGTCATATATTTCCGTTAGTAGCAAGAAATGGAGGTGTTCTTTCCAGAGCTGGACATACAGAAGCTGCTATAGATATTGCCAGGTTAGCCGGGTTAAATCCTTCTGCAGTAATTTGCGAGATTATGAATGATGATGGCAGTATGGCACGAATGGAAGATCTAAAAACATTTTGTAAATATCATGATTTGAAACTAGCTTCTATAGAAGACTTAATTAGATGGAGAGTGCATAAAGACCCTATAGTAAAAAAAGTATATGTGGAAAAACTATGTACTGATTTTGCAGGAGATTTTAAATTTTATTGCTATTCTAATGAAATTGATAAAACTGAACATTTTGCAATAGTTAAAGGTGATATTAAGGAGGATGAAGATACTCTTGTTAGAGTACAGAAAATTAATTACATAAGTGATTTATTTAATGGACAATTACCAAATAATTCAGTGAAAGCTTTTAGTATTAAAAAAGCTATGGATGAAATAAGTATCAATAAAAAAGGGGTTTTGGTGGTAATAAATAATAATAAACCACAATTTACTCTTAAAGAAAAAGAGCAGAACAAAGGAACAGAATTCAGAGAATACGGTGTAGGTGCTCAAATTCTTAGAGACTTAGGAGTACGAAAAATGCTATTATTAACAAATTCAAAAAAAGAAATTATTGGATTAGAGGGTTTTGACTTAAAAGTAGTTGGGAAAAAAAGTATTTAAAATGCAAAGAAAAAAAAATGTGCTTGTAATTGCTAGTAATTATTATAAAGAGATTTACGATAACTTAATCCAAGAGTCTATAGAAGAATTAGGTTATAATAATATTTCTTACAATGTAGAAACTGTTACAGGAGTATTTGAAATACCGTCAATTATAACATTTGCTAAAAATAAATTTGATGGTTACGTTGCTCTAGGTTGTGTAATAAGAGGAGAGACAACACACTATGATTATGTTTGTGAAGAGAGTGCTAGAGCCTTAATGCAATTATCTTTAGAAGGGTTAGCATTAGGGTATGGAATTTTAACTTGTGAAAATTATCAACAGGCATTAAAAAGATCTATTTCCAGTGACCAAATAATAGGTAAGGGTAGAGTTGCGTCTAAGGCTTGTATAAATCAGATACAGCTTAGACGAAAATATACATATGAAAGCTAAAAGAAACGCTAGAGTTGCTGCTGTACAAGTCATATTCCAGTATTATTTTTCTAGATCAAATATTAACAAAATTATTTGTGATTATCAGACATTAAATGAAGGCTTTTATGAACAGAAAACAAATAAATTTGACTCAAAACTTTTTGAAAAAATAATTTTTGGTGTATGTCAAAATGAAGAAGAAATTAAATTGGTAATAGAAAAACAATTATCTGAAGAATGGCCTTTAGAGAGAGTAGACAGCACGATGACCGCAATATTAAGCTTAGGCGTGTATGAGTTGTATTTTTGTATCGATACTCCCCATAAAGTTATAATAGATGAATATGTCTCAATTTCTGGCTTGTTTTTTAACAAAAAAAATATTGGATTTGTTAATGGGTTGCTAGATAATTTAAGTAAAGCAGTAAGAAGTAATGAAAGAAACTGAGCTAATCAAAAAATATTTTTCGCCTCTAGCCAAAAATTTTTCTGATGCTCTTAATCTAGAAGATGATGCGGCCAAACTAAAAAATTATAAGAATAATAATTATATAATTAGTGTAGATAATTTTATTCAGGGAGTGCATTGCCCAATATTTTTAAGTGAAAAATTAATAGCGTTAAGAGCTATATTTTGTGCAACCAGTGATTTAGCAGCTATGGGAGTTTCTCCTTACTGTATATTCTTATCAATATCAATTCCAAAAAAAAAAAGTAGTTTTGTAATAAAGAAACTGGTAAGAGGAATAAAACAGGCTATAAATACACTTGGAATAAAAGTTGCTGGTGGAGATCTTACCTCATATGATGGACCTATAGCAATTAATGTTACTGCCGTTGGCAAAAGAAACAAAAATGAAAAAATACTATTAAGAAAAGGTGGCAGAGAAAATGATTGCTTAGCTGTCACAGGATTGATTGGGGAGGCTTTTATTGGGCTAAAGTTGTTAGAGGAAAAAATAAAAACTTCTTACAAGTTAAATAAGAAAAGAGCTATTGATTCTTTTATTTATCCTCCGCAATTACACGAATTCTCTAAAAAACTAGTAAATTATGCCAATTGTTGTATAGATATTTCTGACGGTTTAATTGGGGACGTTGGTAAGCTGGGAGCCTATTCCAATTGTTGTGCAATTTTATCATCAAAGAATATACCATTGTCTAAACTTGCAAAGTCGTTATTAGAAAATCGACTTTTTTCACTTAAGGAATTATTAACAGCTGGTGATGATTATCAATTAGCTTTTTCCTTTGATAAAAAAAACCTTACTAACATTAAAAAACTATCCAAATCTTATAATTTAAAAATTTCCGTAATAGGTCATTTAAAGAAGGGAAAAGGAGTATATGTTGATAAAAAAATAATCGCAGGAGGTTATTCACATATTTAAAATCTATATAATTAGATATTGCATTAAATTAATACATCTGGCATTGTACAAAAAATCAATAATTATTTAAGGATAAATTAAGATGGAACAAATTTTTTTATTTTCTAGTATTGCAGGAGTCATTGCAATTATTTACGGATTTATTACAGCAAAACAAGTTTTGAACATGCCTTCTGGAGACAAAAAAATGAGACAAATTTCAGGAGCTATTCAAGAAGGTGCCTCCGCTTATTTAAAAAGGCAATATATTACTATTTCTTTAGTAGGAATTATTATATTTGTTTTTATCTCTATATTTTTAGAACTTAATGTTGGTTTAGGTTTCCTTATAGGTGCATTATTATCAGGAGTGGCAGGCTTTATAGGTATGCATATTTCAGTTAGAGCAAATGTTAGGACTACAGAAGCGGCAAAAAAAGGCCTTAATCAAGGATTGAATGTAGCATTTAAATCAGGAGCAGTGACTGGTATGTTAGTGGCTGGATTAGCCTTATTAGCTATATGCTTTACATATTACTATTTAATTAAAATTGGAGCAGAAGGAAGAGAATTAATAGATCCTTTAGTTGCACTTGGCTTTGGCGCATCTCTTATTTCAATTTTTGCCAGATTAGGCGGAGGTATTTTTACAAAAGGAGCTGATGTGGGAGCAGATTTAGTAGGTAAAGTTGAAGCAGGCATTCCTGAAGATGACCCAAGAAATCCAGCTGTAATAGCAGACAACGTGGGAGACAATGTAGGAGATTGTGCGGGAATGGCAGCAGATTTATTCGAGACATATGCAGTAACTGTTGTAGCCACAATGGTTTTAGCATCTATTTTCTTTAATGGAAACTCAGAAATTTTGCTTATGAATCTTCCGCTTGCTATTGGAGGCGTTTGTATTTTAGCTTCTATTGTGGGTACTTATTTTGTAAAGCTCTCAAAAAATGGAACAGTAATGGGTGCACTTTACAAAGGGTTTTTAATTTCAGCGATTCTATCTCTGATTGGTATTTATTTTGTTATAGAGCTATTTGTTGGTTCTGATAAAATGTTTTATAGCTCAAATAAAGACTTTTCAGCATATGATATTTTTTACTGTTCAATTATTGGCTTAGCAGTAACAGCTCTATTTATTTGGATTACTGAATATTATACATCTACAAATTTTAGGCCAGTAAAATCAGTAGCTAAAGCATCAGAAACGGGTCATGCTACTAATGTTATTCAAGGTCTTGCAGTTTCTATGGAGTCAACGGCAGTTCCAGCAATAATAATTTGTGTAGCTATCATTATTTCTAATAGTTTGGCAGGATTGTTTGGAATAGCTATATCGGTTACCAGCATGCTAGCTCTAGCAGGAATGGTAGTTGCATTAGATGCATACGGTCCTGTAACTGATAATGCAGGAGGAATTGCAGAAATGGCAAATTTACCAGAACAAGTAAGAAAAACCACTGATAATCTGGATGCAGTAGGAAATACTACTAAAGCTGTTACTAAAGGTTATGCTATAGGATCAGCTGGCCTTGGAGCACTTGTTTTATTTGGAGCATACAGAGAGGATTTAGATTATTTTATTACTAACTCTTCTACCTACACATATTTTGAAGGATTGCAAATTAATTTTTCATTGGATAATCCATTCGTGATAGTAGGACTAATATTTGGGGGTTTATTGCCATTTTTGTTTGGTGCTCTTTCGATGACTGCAGTAGGAAGAGCAGCTTCATCAGTTGTTTTAGAGGTTAGAAGGCAATTTGCAGAAAATAAAGGTATCATGTCTGGCAAAAGTAAACCAAATTATAGTAGAACTGTTGAT
>JAYYAX010000020.1:0-9250 GCA_036042925.1 Pseudomonadota bacterium | reverse complement strand
TTATTTATTAATTAATTTACTGCCAGGAAATATATCTAAAATTTTTTTTATATCATTCCCTATACCATTATTATCAATATTAATATTTAAATCATTATCTTTTTTTCTATTTATGGAATATACCAATTGCTCTATTGTAGGGAGTTTAGCTGAATAAGATAATCTTATGACTATAACTTCTAAAGCCTCTATTTCTTGAGGTGCAATTTGCATCTCCTCTCTTCCTTTTAACAATATTTGCCAGAACTGATTTAAAATTGATAAAGACGTATTTTCAATTAGAAAGTCTATTTGTTCCTTATTGTATTCTTCGTATATAGTTTCTTCTTTAGTAGACTGAAAGTTTAATAAAGAATATATTAAATGTAAAAGTTCATTGACTATTGTCTCCGGAGACGCTCCCCGTTCATAAGAGCTGATTAAACAATCTATAGCATTTTTACTGTCTCCTTTTATAATTTGAGTTAATAATTCCAATAAAACTTTATTTCCTGAGTAACCTAAAGTCCTATTAACATCTTCTTCTACAATTTTTTCATTATCAGCAGACAATATTGTTTGCTCGAAAATTGTAATACTGTCTCTAACAGATCCTTCAGAAAACCTTGCTATATTAATAAGTGCACTATCAGAAACTTTTATTTTTTCAGACTCAGCAATTTTTTTTAAATTTAAAATAATTTTATTTTTTTCTACTCTGTGTAATTCAAATTTCTGACACCTAGATAATATTGTTATTGGAATTTTATTTAACTCAGTAGTGCAGAATATAAATTTCACGTATTCAGGTGGTTCTTCGATCGTTTTTAATAGAGCATTAAAGGCAGAATTTGATAACATATGAACTTCATCTATAATAAAAACTTTATATTTACCTTTTGTGGGACGATATTTGATATAACTAATAATTTCCCTAATGTCATCTACACTCGTATGAGATGCTGCATCCAGTTCTAATACTTCGTCAAACCTATCTTCTAAAATTTCTTTACAATTGTCACAAATACCACAAGGTTCTGAGGTAGGTTTTTCAAATGCAGTACAATTTAAACCCATTGAAATTATCCTCGCAATAGTAGTTTTTCCAACTCCTCTAATTCCAGTAAATAAAAATGCATGGGCAAGCCTTTCGGAGTCAAAAGCATTAGTTATAGTTTTAGATGCAAAATCTTGACCCACAACATCACTTATTTTTTTAGGTCTGTATTTTCTAGAGAGTACTGTTGTCTTCATAAAAAACCTATTCTAAGGAAGGTCTCCCAACCTACACTTTAATATTACAGCTGCTTCCTTTCAGACCTGACTGGGTTCACATTAAAGTATATCCAAGAAACCTTCCAATTAAAATTTTATCATGTAAAATTATAATTTAATAGCTACTATTAAGTTTATCATGGATTATTTAAATTTTTATTCCCTATCTGAAAAAATCAGTATTAGGAGACAAAATGAGATAGAAAAAAAAGACCTACTAAAACAGAAAAATGTTTTATATATATTTTTGTTTATTTTTCAAAATATGATAGTAACTAAGGAAAATAATCCTTTCTTTTTTAAAACTAGAAAGATTTCTGAAAATTTTTTAGGGTTATCCTTATCTTTTATAGCAAGTCATGATAGTGAAACATTTATTTTATGTAACCTAAATGAAAGTTTGTTTAAAAATTCAAAAACTTTTAAAAAATGTAATATTGTAAGCATAAGAGACGCCTTTTTTGGTTTAGGACAAAAATATTCAAGCCTATTATCCTCTGGATACTCCCTTTATAAATGGCAAATTAATAATAACTTTTGCAGTAAATGTGGATCTAAAACTATATATGATGATTATGGAAACTCTATAAAATGTTTAAATAAGAGTTGTAACAACAAAATTTTTCCAAATGTTTTTCCTACTATTATTGTTAATGTAACTCATAAAAATTTTATTTTATTGGCACGCAATAAAGGATGGAAAGAAAATCTTTACTCTTGTCTTGCCGGTTTTTGTGAACAAAATGAAAGCGCAGAAGAATCAGCTAGAAGGGAGGTTTATGAAGAAGTTGGTCTAGAGCTTCAAGAAATCAATTATAAATATTCTCAATATTGGCCTTTTAGTAGTAATTTAATGCTAGGTTTTGAAGCAAAAATTGAGTCTAATAAAATTAATATTGAAGTTAATAAAAAAGAAATTGAAGAAGCAAGATGGTTTACCTCTAAAGAAATTAAAGATCTTCAAAAAAAGAAAGAATTGATACTTCCAAATAAAGAAGCTATTGCATTTTCATTGATAAAAGATTGGCTCAAAAAAAATTAATTAGTATTTCTAAACTTATTTGCAGGATAATAACCTAATATTTTTACCTCCTTAGAAAAAAATCCTAGTTCCTCAAAAGCTAATTTTACGTTTTCGTCATCTGGATGACCTTCTATATCTACAAAAAATTGAGTTGCAGTAAATTCACCATTCATCATGTAACTTTCAAGTTTAAGCATATTTACTTTATTGCTAGCAAATCCTCCTAACGCTTTATATAAAGCCGATGGCATATTTCTGATTTTAAAAATAAAACTTGTTAAATATTTAACATTATCTATTTTTTTTTCTTCTAGTTTTTCCTTCATTATAAAAAACCTAGTTGTATTATGATGAGCATCTTGAATATTTGATTTCAAAATTTTTAGGTTGTAAGTTTCAGCAGCTAAAGAGGAAGCAATTGCTGCAGTATCATTTTTTCCTTGTTTTGATAATTCTTCTGCAGATCCAGCAGTGTCTGTGCCTAAAACAGGTTTAATATTATTTTTCTGCAAAAACTCTCTACATTGTGCAAGTGCATGAAAATGGCTAACTGCAAATTTAATATTCTCTAAACTTGCTGTTTGAATGGCTAACAGTTGATGATCTATTTTCAAAAAATATTCTCCAGTTATTACAAGCTTTGTTTTAGGCAATAAATTATGAATATCTGCTACTCTTCCTGCTAAAGAGTTCTCAACAGGAATAAATGCAATATCTGTTTTTCTTTTATACGTTTTTTCAAAAGCTTCTTCAAAAGTTTCGCACGCAATAGGTTCAGCATTAGGAAATGCTTTAAGGCAAGCTAGATGTGAGTATGCTCCTGGTCTTCCTTGATAAGCTATTTTAGTATTCATATTTTTTCTCTGTTTTCTGTTTCTAGTAATTTTTTTAAATCATTTTTAGTATCTATGCTGACGGGAGCCTTAGCTACTGATTTAATAAAAATATCAATGCCGTTCTCAATAGCTCTAAGTTGTTCCAGACTCTCTGACTTTTCCAATTTGCTTTGTCTAAGAGAAATAAAGTTTTTTAACGTTTTTGGAGTATATGCATAAATTCCTATGTGCTCATAATATTTGCTAGAACCAAATGGTATAGGTAATCTTGAAAAATATATTGCTTTAAAAATTTTATTTTTATAATCACCCATAACTACTTTAACTTTATTTTTATCTGTAACTTTATTTTGATTTACGATAGGACATACTAATGTTCCCATTTGAAAGTTTTTTATTTTTGAAAGAGTTTGCAGTTTTTTTAAATAATGATAATTAAAATATGGTAAATCTCCTTGTAAGTTTATAATTAGCTTATATTTACCTTTTTTTTTCACTTTCAAATATGCATCATATACTCTATCTGTTCCACTTTTAAGATTCTTTGGAGTGTAAATACATTTAATGTTTTTTTTAATTAGTACTGCCTCTAGTTCTTTATCACAACATGCTACATATACATCACCTACTTTAGAATTTATAGCATTTCTCCAAACTCTTTCAATCATTGATTTCCCTCTGATTTTAACCAAAGGTTTTCCTGGAAGTCTTTTTGATCCCATTCTAGCGGGAATAATAATTAGAGTTTTTATCATTTATATAATAAACTTTACTTAGCTAAAAAAGAATTATAATAATAATATATATTAGTTTTAATAAAATGAGAAAAAAATATGTCAGCTGAAATTAATAAAATTTTGTGTGCTATCCTATCATCTATCCTAGTGCTACTACTCTCATCTTTTATTGGTGAATTGTTGTATCATCCAAATACTTATGTGGAAAAAGTTTCATACCTCGCAGCATCATCAGAAGATAATAAGCAAAAGCTCGAAGATAAAGATATAAGCAAAGAAAAAGGAGAAGAAGAAGGAGAAACTATTTCTGCAGAGCAAATAAAATCTCTAATGAAGCTGGCCAGTTTAGAAAACGGAGAAAAGTTTGTCACAAAAAACTGTAGTGCCTGTCATAGTTTTACTCTTCCTATAAAAAATAAGATAGGTCCTTCCTTAGCAAATGTTGTGAATAGAAAAGTTGGTTCCATAGAAGGTTACAATTACTCTAAATCCTTTAAAACTATTGATAAGGATTGGTCTTATGAAAATTTATACTTATTTCTGCAGAAACCAAAGACATGGGCACCAGGTACAAAAATGTCTTACAGAGGTATTTCTAATGGCGAAGATTTAGTTAATTCATTAAAATACTTATCCCATATTTCTAAGCTAAATGAAGGCTAAGCCTGTAATACTATCTGGAGGATCTGGAGTACGCCTTTGGCCGATCTCTAGAAAAAATTTAGCTAAACAATTTGTTGATATTTTCCAGAAAGAAAGCTCACTTTTCTTAGATACTTTTAAAAGGTTATCAGATAAATCTTTCAGCAGCCCTATTATAATTTCAAATTTATCCCAAAGATTTGAAATTCTGAAGCTTATCAAAAAATATAAATTGAAAACCGATAAAATTATCTTAGAAAGGCTTCAAAAAAATACTGCTCCTGCTTGTGTGTTTGCATCATATTTCAGTGACCCAGAAGAAATTTTATTTATAGTACCCTCTGATCATTACGTAGAAAATTCGAAAAAATTTTTAAGTGCTGTTAACCATGCAATTAAAATAGCATCTGATGGATATTTAGTAACTATTGGAGCAAAAGCTTTTGAACCTAATACTAATTACGGTTATATAACTATTGAAAAGAAAAAAAAATATCTTAAAGGTTTTGAAGTAAAAAAGTTTATAGAAAAACCGTCTAAGAGTCATGCTATAAAATTAATCAAAGAGAATGCTTTTTGGAATACAGGAATAATTGTTGTAAAAAATAGAATACTTACAAACCTCTTTAAAAAGTATAGTAAAAGTCTTTATGAAAATTGCGTTTTATCCTGTAAAAAATCTATAAAAGAAAATGAATTTTATATATTAGATGATAAGCCTATTGAAAATTTAAAGCCAATTTCTGTAGATTACGCAATTTTGGAAAAAAACTTTAAAAAAATAATTTTACCATTTCATGGTAAATGGAGTGACCTAGGAACTTTTGACTCTATATATAAGTTACAAAAAAGCTTTGGTAATGTTTTATCAATCGAAGCAAAAAATAATTTTACTTACTCTGATGATAAATTATTAGTCATAGCTGGAATAAAAGATCAAGTAATTGTAAATACAAAAAATGCAATTTTAGTTACAACTAAAGAGTCTTCAAATCTACTTAGAAAAGTAATGCAACTTTTGGAAAGAAGAAATAAACCAGAAGCCTATGATGACTCAACAATAAGTAGACCTTGGGGAATGTTTGAAAATATTAAACAAGAAGAAGGGTTTAAAATTAAAAAATTACTAATATTACCAGGAGAAAAAATTTCCTTACAAAAACATCTTCGCAGATCTGAACACTGGGTTGTAATTTCTGGTATTGCAACCATAACAAAGGGTAAAAAAAAGTTTTTATTAAAACCCAATGAGTCTACTTTTATTAAAAAAGGAGAAGTACACAGAATTGAAAATAATTCTAAAAAAAACTTAGTACTGGTAGAAGTACAAACAGGTAATTATCTGGAAGAGGATGACATATTGAGACTAAAAGATAAATATAGAAGATAACTAAATATGACTTTTAGATGGATATATTTGCCTCCCTTACTAATCTATTTATCTGCAGGTGTTTCAGGTTTAACAAGTATAGTTGGTATTTTTTTTTTAAAAGACTATCTTAATTTATCTGCAGCATTTATTGCATCAATAGGGTTTTGGGCCGGAATACCTTGGGCCCTTAAAATGCCTTTTGGCTTTTTAGTCGACAAGTACTGGGAGAAAAAAAATTATCTTGTTCTTTTGGGAGCCGTAATAATATTTATAAGTATTTTTATAATGTTTTTTCTTGTCACTAATAGAGTTATGATGGAAGAAATATTTTCTTCAGAAAAATGGTTTATTATAAGTTCTATATTAACCCCAGTAGGATATGTAATTCAAGATGTTGTAGCAGATGCAATGACAGTAGAGGCAGTAGAAACAAACAAAACAAGAAATAATAAGACAATAGCATCAAAAAGGGATGAACATTTACTCTTACAGCTGTATGGTAGATTTTCAATTATTTTTGGATCTCTTTTAGTTGGTCTTTTAAATGTATATGCATTCTCAGGCATAAAAAATATGGAAAAGACAGAAATATTACAAGCCTATTCAGATATTTATTTTTTAGCTTTATTCATTCCTCTTTTATCTGTAAGTGGCGTTATTCTCTCAAATATTTTTAAAAAGAAATTTTCAATAAATTTAAAAAGTGATATTAAAAATAATAAACTAGATATAAAAATATTTTGGGGTAGTATATTTTTCGTATTTTTTGCTATATTATTTGGTAGTTTAAAATTTCCTTTTTCCCAGGAGTTTGTTTTAATAATCTCATTGGTATTAATTTATATACTAATAAAGTATTTAGTAAAACCGCTTCCCATAAATCAAAAACGTACAATACTTGGAACTGCAATAATAATTTTCGTTTTTAGATCTATGCCCGGACCTGGAGCAGGACTGACTTGGTTTGAAATAGATGTTTTAAAGTTTGATCAATCATTTTTGTCATACCTTTCTTTAAATGCTGCATTTATTACCTTATTAGGGTTATTGCTATTTAGAAAAGTAATAATTAGTTCAGGATTAGCAAAGTTATTTATTTTTTTATCTTTAGTATCTGGACTTCTATATCTACCAAGTCTATTTATGTACTACGGACTGCATAATTATACTAATGATTTGACTAATGGGATCATTGATGCAAGATTCATAGCATTTATAAATACGGCTATTGAGTCTCCTTTAGGGCAAGTAGCGATGATACCTTTGTTAGGATGGATTGCAAAAAATGCTCCTTCAAAATACAAAGCTACATTTTTTGCAGTTTTTGCATCCTTCACTAATTTAGCTTTATCAGCTAGAGAATTGTTTACTAAGTATTTAAACAAGATTTTTATTATAAAAAGAGAGATAGTTGATCAAAAAACTGGTGCTATAATAGAAGGAGCTGATTATTCTCAATTAGATCAATTATTATTTTTTTTAATTTTAATAACTATTACAATACCTATAGTAATAATAATAATTATCCAAAAAACAAAATATAAATCTACAGATTAAAAAAAACCCCCACCTCTAGCTTGAGATGGGGGTTAATTATTTTCTTAAACTAAGTGTATATTTTCTACTTAGAAACTTAGTTTAATAGTTGCTGACAGAGTAGTTTCGTTATAATCATCTCTATCCATAGTTTCGTAGTATGATAATATACCTGTTAACCTACCTGAAACATTTAAGCTTATACCTGCACCCAAAATGCTATAACCATCTGCATCAGTGGCACTAGTTTCAGCTAAACTATCTGTTGTCAATTCAGTTTGGTACGAAGCCTGAGTCGTATCCTCAGCAACATATGCAGCATCGATAAATGGTGTAACTACACCCGCTCCAATGGAAGCATTAATACCAATCTCAGTTAAAGTTGAGTTAGCACTAAATGCAGCTACTTGAACGTCCGCAACATTCTTTCCTGTAGCGTCAGTTCCTGTAGTATTATCATTAGAAGGACCTGCTATATTCGCGTCATTAGGAACAACATCGGTAAATGCATCAGTATCTAGACTTAAATCTCTATACGCAATTCTTGGCATAAATACAAATCTTCCTCTTTGGAGTTTAGCTGATGCAGCTAAGTGAATGTATTCAATGTCAGCTTCAGAGGAACCTGTAATAGTTGTATTACCTGTACCTAAGTCTAATCTTTCTGTATCTACATCGTAGGATCCCGTTCCAACTCCTGCCATAATCATTATTATACCAGTATTAAGACCAGCGTATACACCGTAAGTTTCACCATCAGCTTTATAAGTTCCACCATTAGCATCTACATTAATGTCAGTATCAAAACTAGTACCTACAACACCTGCAACAATGTTTCCAAACTGTTTATCAATACCTATTGAGAAAGCGCTAGAGTCACCGTCATAATTATTCGAGTCTATTGACTTTCTTGTAAAAGTCTGGTCGTTATCAAAGTCAGAACTTGTATAATTTGTCCAAATACTTAATCCACCAATTACTTTATTAGCAGCCATTCCTATTCCATTTCCATTGGAAGAGTAAGACATATGTGCAGCAGTATCAGCAGTTTGACTTAATGCAGTCATTAACCTTGAGTTAACACCATTAATAATAGCATTTGCCGCATTTCTTGCTACATCACCTGAAACAATCGCAGAACTATTTGTTAAACCCGCACCTGAGTAAAGACAATCTTGCCCTAGATAAGTACCACCAGCTCCTGTCGAATTGTGGTTGGAAGCAGCAGTTGCACCAGTTCCTGTAGATGCGCTAAAATCTATTGCAAGCCCTACATAACCTATAGTGTACTGCGTAGTACCTACAATTTGTGAACCGTAGGCTAAACTGGTACAACTTAGACCATAATAACTTACAGCATAAGCCGATTTCCCAATACTAAGGAAACTTAATACTACAAGTCCCAAAGTAAGGAAACTAAACCTTTTTAATAAATTCATAATATTCTCCTTATACACGTGTAAAATTACTTTTATTTTATTGATATTTAACAATAATAAAAGCATTAATTTGAATTTTTTAATAAAGTTTTTTAATTGTTGTATAAATACAACAAATATTTTTTAAAAGTTTCTAATTATTTCTAGTAACTTTACTGCCTCATCCTGGGAAATGTAAAATATGATGTCTGCAGAAATAGGAATTCCCGCTGGCGAGAAATTAACAGCATTATCTAAAACTTCGTCAAAAAGCCACCAACCATATATTTGTTCTTCTAGAATCCCGTAATCGACTGCTTTTTTAATATGGTTTATACTTATTGCTATATCATTTTTGTTTGGTAATTCTTTGTTCAGAGTTTGATATCCGTATATTAAGTTACAATAACCTTCTAATCCTTTAAGATTTT
>JAYYAX010000019.1:0-11944 GCA_036042925.1 Pseudomonadota bacterium | reverse complement strand
TATCTTCCTCTTAAAGTTTTATTAAAAGAATTTTAGGAAGGATATAAAGATGAATTTAAAAAAAAGCTTTATTATATATGTAGGATGTATTTTTAGTCTTATAATGTTTAATTTAAATGTGAACGCTGATTCACATGCTGATAAGTTAGATAGAATTGAGTCACAAGTCCAAGATGCACTTATAAAAATTAAAAGAATGGAAAAGGAAAATAAAGATGTTCCTTCAATAAAAGTTGGTCCAGGGCTAAAGTTTAAATCAGGGAAAAATGAAGTTAAGTTCGGTGGAAGAATACATTTTGATGTAGGATTGCATGATGCAGATACTTTATTGACTTGTGAAGCAGCAAATGATTCTGCTGGCGGAGGTAATTGTGTAGCTGACGGAACAAACTTCAGAAGATTAAGATTGGCTATGAGTGGTAAATATGCAGATGGCTTTTATTATAAAGCTTCAGTAGATTGGGGGGCATCAGCTAAAACGATAGACGACAATGAAGATCAGACAAGTGTAGATGAAGTATATATGGGTTACAAGTTAGGTAAATCTACAACAATCTCACTCGGAAAACAGAAAATACCATTATCATTTGCAGAATCCACTTCTTCAAATGATTTGCCTTTCATTGAAAGAGCTCCTGCAGTTGACATTATGACAGATTCTTCAATAGGACCAAAACAAATGTCTGTGCAATTAAGACATTGGGACAAAACAGCAAATTATTTAATCGAAACTGCTCTTCATGGAGGAACAGACCTTGCTGATACAGATGATTATGATGAGAGGTTTGGGTATACTGGAAGAGTAGTATATGCTCCAAGTCTAAGTAAATCTCAAGTTTTGCATCTAGGAGCATGGTATGATTATACAGATACTGATCGATTAGATGTTGATCCTGAATGGTCTTACAGAATAGGATTAAATGTTTTTGATGAGAAACCATTAGATGCAGATGTAGGAGACGATTTAGGAGACATTACTGGAATGGAACATTACGGTGGTGAAATAGCTCTACTTTATGACAATTTTTGGGCCGCAGGTGAATGGATCTGGGGAGCAATGGAAAGAGACGGTGCAGGTATATTTGGAGCTAATGTAGGAGATAGTTGTCCTTCTGTAGAAACTAATATGGGCTATTACGAGCTAGGTGCTACTATAAATGGTAAAAGAAGATATACAATTAAGAAAGGTGGTTGGAAAAGACCAAAAGTCAAAGATCCAGTAAATAAAGGTGGAGCAGGAGTTCACGAAATAGGTTACAGGTTCAATAACTCTAGTTTAAGTACTATGTGTAATGGATATGACTCTCAAGGACAAATGCATACTCATACCTTCGGCTATAATTGGCAACTTACAAATAATAATAGGATCATGTTTAATTATATAGTTGCTAGGATTGACTCTGATGGTATTGGAGAACTTTCTGGCTATACTATAGGTGAGTCTTTTAATGGAGTTTCCCTAGAAGATACTACAACCCAAGATATAAAGGCATTGGGTATTAGATTTCAAACAAACTGGTAATACAATTAGTTTGATAAAAAAATTATCAACAAATCTCCCGTAATGTTGATAAGGTAAAATGCACTCCCTGAGAATTACTCAGGGAGTTTTTTTCAAAGTAAAGCTTACTGACGTACCTTCTTTTTCTTCACTTTCTATTTTAAGTTTTCCTTTGTGGTTAGCAATTATTTCATCTACGATTGAAAGTCCTAACCCAGTTCCTTTTATATTTTGGCTTCCTTTTCCTCTATAGAATCTTTCTTTAATTTTTTCTAAATCAAATACAGAAATTCCTTTACCATTATCTTTGACTAAAATATTTATATATTCTTTATCCTCATTAATAAGAACTGAAACTTTACTCGAAGAATACTTGAAACAGTTATCTAATAAGTTATTTAATAAAAGTTCTAACTCCCATGAGTTTGCTATTAAGGTAGTTCTTTTACTGATATTATTTTCTAGTTTTATATTCTTTTTTTCGTTGTTAAAAACATATTTTTTTATAAACTCTGAAATAAATTCATAAAAGTTAACACTTTGATTTACCGCTAAATCTTTATTCATTTCCACTCTTGAAAGATCTAAAAAAGATTCAATTAATTTTTTTAATCTTAAAGAGTTGTTAAGCAAATGTTTAGGAAAGTTTTTATTTGTTTTTATCGCTTCAGGATCATTGTTTATTATTTCGGTTATTCCAATTATATTTGTTATAGGAGTTTTAAGCTCATGGCTTGCATTAGCTAAAAAATCATTTTTTTCCCTTAGAGATTTTGCGATTTGATTTTGATCAATAAAAATTAGTAAAAAAGTTAATGGATTACTTTCATCTGAAAATAAGGATTGTAATAAAACCTTATAGGTAATATTTTTATTTTCTATCTCATTATTAAATTGAATTTGTTTACTATTGATTTCCTCTTGAAGAAAACTATCTGGAATATCAAAGTTTCTAAAGTGTTCATAAAGAAAAGAATTTTCTAGTTCAGGAGTAAAAGCTTTATTTGCAAATTTATTTGCAAATAAAATAAATTTTTTATCACTCATTATTATTATTGGAAGAGGCATTGAGTCTATCAGTTTTGAATAATTATTTTTTGTCTCTTGCAATTCAGAATTTAATAATTGATTTTTTCTTTCCAGAGAAGCCTTAATTCGTAAAATTTCGTTTTTAGGATTCAAAAAATAGTTATAAAGAGTCGGTTGTATATAAATATTATCTTTAGAAAAATATTCTATTAGATGCTTGAAAAAAAAATACATTCTTAAAGTTTGCAAAAAAAATAATATAGAAGTTACAATTATAATAATAGTTGCAGACTCATACCTTCCGTTTAAGTATAACAGAGCCACTAAGGCATATAAAAGAACGATAAATAAAACTATTATTAAATATTTTGCTTTAAACAATTATGCTTTTTTTTTCTCTTTTTTTTGTTTTTTCTAGAGATTTTTCTGGAGTGTCGTAGCTGTATGCAGCAAACAAAGCCATAGTAACCACTTCAGAGACGTTTGCACCTACTCTTACAATCTGAGCAGAATGAGTAAGACCTGTTAGTAACGGTCCGATTTTTTTTCCTGCTCCTACCTCACCTAAAAGTCTTGAAGCAATACTTGCAGAATGTAATCCTGGCATAATTAAAATATTAGCTGGTTTAGATAATCTACTAAACGGATAGTAAGATAAAAGTTGTTGGTTCAACGCAACATCTACTGTCATTTCTCCATCATATTCAAAATCTACTTTTCTATTATTTAGAACTTCAATAGCTGAATGCACTGTTTCAGTTCCTTTAAGTGCAGGATTACCAAAGTTTGCAAAGGATAGAAGAGCAACTCTTGGAGAATGGCCTAACTTTTTTGCAATTTGTGCTGTTTGACATGCAATATCAGCAAGCTCTTCACTAGAAGGGCTGTAATGTACAGTTGTATCAGCAATGAATAATGTCCTGCCTTCAACCAGAAGTATGGAAAGTCCAAAAATTCTAGAATTAAGTGCAGGATCAATTACTTTTGTTATATCATCGTAAGCTACAAAATAATTTCTAGTAGATCCAGTTACCATTCCATCAGCGTCTCCATTTGCAACCATGCAGGCTGCAAATATATTTCTATCTTGATTTACTAATCTTTGACAATCTCTTTCCAAATAACCTTTTCTTCTGAGTCTATTATATAAAAATTCAAAGTAATCATGATTTTTATTTGAAAGTTTGGCATTAATTATCTCAAGACCATCAGTTTTATTAATACCAATTTTTTTCATAGTTTGTTTAACTACATCTTCTCTACCTACTAAAATAGGCTGTCCATAGCCTTCCTTGTAAAACTCTAATGCTGCTCTAATTACTGTCTCTTGCTCTCCCTCAGCAAAGACTATCTTTTTTGGTGAAGCTATCACTGTATCAGCAACTTTTTGGATTAAAGTTGCTGTTCTATCAAGTCTTGCAGCTAATTTTCTTCTGTAGCCCAACTCATCTACTATTGGTTTTCTTGCTACTCCAGTCTTTTCAGCCGCTCTTGCAACTGCTGGTGGAATTGAGGTAAGCAATCTAGGGTCAAATGGTTTAGGAATAATGTAGTCTGGCCCAAATTGTAATTTTTGTCCAGCATATGCTGAAGATACTTCATCAGGAACATCCTGTTTAGCAAGGTCAGCTAATGCTTTAGTTGCTGCGATTTTCATATCAATATTAATGGCACTTGCTCTCACATCAAGTGCTCCTCTAAAAATATAAGGAAAACCTAAAACATTATTTACTTGATTTGGATAGTCAGATCTTCCAGTAGCAATTATGGCATCGGGCCTAACCGACTTAAGTTCCTCAGGACTAATTTCTGGATCAGGGTTTGCCATAGCAAATATTATTGGGTTTTTTGTCATACTTTTCATCATATCTTGTGTAAATGCACCTTTTACAGAAAGTCCAAAAGCAACGTCCGCTCCTTTAAGAGCATCTTCTAAAGTTTTACAATCGGTATCAGCAGCGTGCGCTGACTTCCATTGATCTAGATTTTTTCTTTCTTTTGAGATTACTCCTGATCTATCACACATTATTGCATTTTCAGAAGGCATTCCCATTGATTTTAAAAGTTCAACACATGCTATACCTGCAGCGCCTGCACCATTTACAACCATTTTAAAATTCTTAATATCTCTTCCTGTAATTGATAAGGCATTAATTAATCCTGCTGTTGCAACTATAGCAGTACCATGTTGATCATCATGAAATACTGGAATATCAAGAAGTTCTGATAACCTTTGTTCTATCATAAAACATTCAGGAGCTTTTATGTCCTCAAGATTAATTCCACCCCAAGATTTTCCTAAATGTTTTATACAGTTACAAAATTCATCAACATCAGCAGTATCCACCTCAATATCAATACCATCGATGTCTGCAAATCTCTTAAATAATACAGCCTTTCCTTCCATCACAGGTTTTGATGCTAAAGCTCCCAAATTTCCTAACCCTAAAACTGCTGTTCCGTTAGAGATTATAGCAACCATATTTCCCTTAGCAGTGTAATCATATGCAAGGTCCGGATTTTCTTTAATTTCAAGACACGGATATGCTACTCCTGGTGAATATGCTAGTGACAGATCTCTCGCTGTAGAAAGTGGCTTTGAAGCCGAAATAGCTAGTTTTCCAGGTTTATCATTTTTATGGAAATCTAGGGCATCTTTTTTTGTTATATTAGATCTAGAAGTTAAATCAGCCATTTTATTTATTAGTTTAATATAGTATCTTTTTAAAAGAGGGTAAAGAGAATTAGTAAAATGGCTAAAGGAAAGCTAACACCATTATTAAGACAATATTTAGATATAAAAGATAAATATAAAGATTGTTTAATTTTTTTTAGATTAGGCGATTTTTACGAATTATTTTTTGAGGATGCAGAAGTATCCTCCCAAATACTTGGAATAACATTGACTAAGAGAGGACAAGTAGAGGGTAAAGACATTCCTATGTGTGGAGTTCCCCATCACCAAGGAGAAAGCTATTTAGCTAAACTATTAAAGGCTGGATATAAAGTAGCCATATGTGAACAAACAGAAACACCCGAAGAGAGTAAAAAAAGAGGACACAGCGCAATAATTGAAAGAAAAGTTGTTAGGATAGCCTCTCCGGGAACTTTGACTGAAGAAATTGAACTTAGTGATAAAGGTAACAATTACTTAATGAATGTTGTTGCAAATAAAGACAATTTTGGTGCTGCCTGGGCAGATATATCTACTGGCGAAGTAAACTGTAAGAGATGTACGGAATTCAATGAATTGTTAGAAATATATTTAAGTATTTCTCCTTCAGAATTAGTAATTTCAGATACTTTTTTTGACAAAAAATTCATGCAAAAGTTACCCAGCTCAATTCCTCTGACCTTTTTCAATCAGGAAGAAAATAATTTTGAAAATCTAAAAGCCTTGTTTAGATTAAGTTACAAACACAATACAGAATTGGTTGAAAATGAATATTCAGAAAGTGAAGTAATTTCCGTAGGTATTATTCTGCGTTATATTTCTTATACTCAAAATGGAAAATTGCCGCATTTAAAAGTTCCATCACAGATAAAAAAAACCACACTGCTACAAATTGATAATGCATCTAAAAGGAACTTGGAAATAAGTGCAACTTTAAAAGGAGAAAAAGAAGGATCCCTATTTCATAGTGTCGATTACACTTTTACTCCTGCAGGTAAAAGAAAACTTTTAAATGATTTAGAAAATCCTCTTTACTCGGTAGAAAGAATAAATCACAGGCTAAACTTAGTAGAGTTTTTTTTTCAAAACTACAATCTAATAAGTCGAAACTTACAAGAAAAATTAAAAAAAATTCCAGATATTGCAAGGTCATCTAACAGACTTCTTTTAAGAAGAGGCGGACCAAGGGACATGTTAAGTATTTTGCTAGGGCTTGAACAATTTGAAAAGCTTGTAATAGAAATAAAAAGGCAGGCTGATAAAAGCCAACTTACAAATGCATTTAACAGTCTCGTTGATGATTTATCGAAAAATAAATCTTTGTTAAAAATCGTAGATCTTCTTAAAAAAGCACTTAAAGAAAATATACCATTGCAAAATAAAGAGGGTGATTTTATTAAGAAAGGTTTTAATTCTGAGTTGGATAAAATTAGGAGCGTTAGAGATAATAGTAAATCAATTATTCTTGAAATAGAAAATAAGGAAAAACAACTAACGGGTATTAATAATTTAAAAATTAAATATAATAATTTTTTAGGATATTTTATTGATCTTTCCACAGTTAATCACAAGCTTCTAAATAATGAAGATCAGAGATATATTCATAGACAAACTTTGAAAAATTCTTTCAGGTATACAACTTCTGAATTAATTGAGATATCAGAAAAAATTCTAGATGCTAATTTCCTTTTTATAAAAAAAGAACAGGAAATATACAACCAACTTATTAATGAAATTGAAATTAATGTTAGATCAATTCTTAAAGTGAGTGATACTATAGCAAGAATTGATGTTGCTCAAAGTTGGGCAAACTACTCAAAAAAGTATAACGCAGTGAGACCTGCTTTATTAAAAAATAAAGATTTTTCTATCATTGAAGGTCGGCATCCTTCTGTTGAAAAGTCACACACAGAAAAATTCATATCAAACTCCTGTGTTCTTAGCGAAAAAGAAAATAAGTATTTTAAATTAATTACAGGACCAAACATGTCAGGAAAGTCAACTTACTTAAGACAGAATGCGATTATTCTTATAATGGCTCAATCAGGAGGGTTTTGTCCGGCAAAGGAAGTTACTGTAGGAGTTTGTGATAAACTTTTTTGCAGAGTAGGTTCAGGAGATGAATTGGCTAAAGGTAATTCAACTTTTATGGTAGAAATGTTAGAAACAGCAAATATTTTAAATGCTGCTACCAAAGAGTCACTTGTAATATTAGATGAAATAGGAAGGGGAACATCAACGTTTGATGGTATTTCTATAGCATGGGCAACGAGTGAGTATTTATTGGAAAAAATTAAGTGTAAGGTTTTATTCGCTACTCATTATAATGAATTAGCTAATTTAGCGAAAAAGTTTGAAGGTATTGATCTTAATACATTTAGAGTAAAAGAATGGAAAGGAGAACTAATTTTTTTGTATGAAATAATTAAAGGCTTAGCAGAGAGTTCCTATGGAATTCAGGTAGGTAAAATGGCAGGACTGCCGGTAGAGGTAACGGATTTAGCATTAAATATATTATCAAAGCTAGAGCAGAATGATTATGATTTTTTAGATTCGACCGAACAATTAAAATTAAAATTCAAGGCAAACGATCAAAAAAAATGTAAAACTAATGCTGAAATATCTTTGAATGAGATCGAGTCAATTAATTTAGATGCTATAAGTCCTTTAGAGGCTTTGCAGAAGCTTTCAGAAATTCAAAAGAATTTGAAGAAAGCTGATAAATAAATGAAAGGAAATAATCCCAACTTCTTAGCATCTTTCAGTTTTATGAGTATTTTAACTTTAATAAGCAGAATACTTGGGTATGTAAGAGATTTGTTTTTTGCCTTTATCTTAGGAGCTACGCCAGTTGCAGACAGTTTTTTACTAGCATTTCGAATACCAAATTTTTTTAGAAGATTATTTGCGGAAGGAGCGATTAATAATGCATTTATTCCTTTATATTTATCTATTTCTTCGAAGAAAAATAGCATTGAAGCTAAAAAATTTAGCGGAAGCTTATTCTTATTATTAATTTTAGGTTTGATATTAATATTAATTATTGGAGAGTTATTCATGCTTGAAATTGTGAATTTTTTAGCTCCAAATTTTTCTACAATCATGCAAATTAAAACAGCGAATTTAGCTTCAATTATGTTTCCTTACTTAATTTTCATTTCAGCAAGCTCATTTATAGGAGCGATATTGAATGCTAATAACCGATTTTTAATGTGGGCATTTTTACCAATAATTTTAAATTTTTTCATGGTAGTTGGAATGGTATTCTCATTTAAAAATTTATTAGATGTCGGAACTATCTTATCTTATTCAGTTACATTAGCAGGATTGGTGCAATTTTTTACAATACTTTTTTGGAGCAGATATTTAAAAATTACTTTTATTTTTACAAAACCAAGGCTCTCAAAAGAAATAAAAAAGTTTTTAAAGCTTTTATTTCCTAATTTACTGGCAGGAGGCGTTGTTCAAATAAATCAGTTCATAGGTATTTTTTTTGCTTCATCAATTCCTGGGGCTATTTCTTGGCTTTACTATGCTGATAGAATTGTACAATTGCCTTTAGGAATATTCATTATTTCTATTACAACAATATTACTCACAAGTCTTTCAAATCCAAGTTTAAAAAATAACTTTTTAGAAATAAAAAAGCAGATTCAAAGATCCTTAGAAATTATTCTTGCAATTTCTCTTCTAAGTTGTATTGGCTTATTTGTACTATCAGATCTCATAATAGATATCCTATTTAGAAGAGGTCAATTTGGGTATGGGGATGTGAAGGCAACTAGTGGTGCATTGATAATGTACGCAGCCGGGCTTCCAGCCTTTGGTTTAATAAAGATATTCTCTGTAATTTTTTTTTCTAATCAGGATACTAAAACACCTTTTAGAATTTCTTTTATTTCAATGATATTAAATTTAGTAGCAATAAATATATTGGTAGATAATTTAGGACACTTAGGAATAGCACTTGCGTTGAGCATTTCTAGCTGGATAAATGCTTTGATATTGTATGTATTTATTCATATAAGAGGTTATTGGAAAATAGATTTTGCTTTTTTTAAAAGATTATTGAGCTTGTTTTTTGTATTTTTTATCACATTAAATATTTTACATGCAGTAGAATATTCTATAATTTTTTTTGATATCATATCTACTTCTAATGTTTTAAAAAAAATTCTTCTTTTATTTTATTTAGCAATAATAACAATATCTACTTTCATATTATTTTGTATAATATTTAGAGTTTTTAGAATAAAGGATTTAAGTAAGAGACAGTTAAAAAAGCTTTTTAAGGAGTAATTTATTGAGTCGAATATTCTCAGGTGTTCAGCCTACTGGAAATCTCCATATCGGAAATTATTTGGGCGCTATTAAAAACTTTGTCGAGATTCAAAAAAGAGAAAATATTTCCAAAGCTTATTATTGTGTTGTTGATTTACACGCAATTACTGTATGGCAAGATCCAAAACAATTAAAAAAAGAAACATTAGAAACCGCCGCGTCATTTATAGCTGCCGGGATTGATCCAAATAAAAGTATAATATTTAACCAATCCAGAGTTTCCACGCATTCAGAACTAGCCTGGATTTTCAATTGTATTTGCAGAATAGGGTGGCTCAACAGAATGACACAGTTTAAGGAAAAAGCAGGTAAAAATAGAGAGAATGTATCAGTTGGTCTTTACTCTTATCCTGTTTTGATGGCTGCCGACATTTTATCTTATAAAGCAAATTTAGTTCCAGTTGGAGATGACCAAAAACAACATTTAGAGTTAGCAAGAGATATAGCTAATAAATTTAATTTTGACTACAAGGTAGATTTTTTTCCTGAAATTAATCCCTTAATCTTAGGAAATGCCACAAGAGTTATGAGTCTCAGAAATGGCAACAAGAAGATGTCAAAGTCAGATGACTCGGATTATTCTAGAATCAATTTGCTCGATGATGAAGATACTATTGCCAATAAAGTTAGAAAAGCTAAAACAGATAGTGGGCTAATAATGGGTGGTGAAGCTCTAGACAACCAAGGTAACTTCAAAAATAATATTGTTTTCGAAAGACCTGAGGCCGTGAACCTAATTAACATGCTATGTGCTATAGAAGATAATTCTAAAGAAAAAGTTCTAGCAACATTTGCAGGTAAGAATTTTAGCAGTTTGAAAGAGTATTTAGCAGAGAGTTTAATTAACAGAATAGTTCCTGTAGGAAAGGAAATGAAAAAAATGCTACTTGATACAGATTACTTGGAGTCCGTGCTTAAAAAAGGTGCGGAAATAGCTGAGAAAGATTCAAAAAAAAATTTACTAGATATTAAAAAAATTATAGGATTTTATTAAAAAGAAATTACTTTGGATATATACTTACCAATAGCTGAAACGTCACAGAATTTATTTTTCCTTTTAACTATAGGATTTTTTGCGGGAATATTATCCGGTATGTTTGGCGTTGGCGGAGGTTTCTTAACCACTCCTATACTTATCGTAAGCGGGATACCACCTGCAGTTGCTGTAGGTAGTGAAGCAAACCACATAGCTGGTTCCTCATTAACCGGATTTTTAACATATTTTAGAAGAAAATATGTAGATCTTAGAATGGGCTCAATCATGATAATGGGTGGCGGAATAGGATCTGTTTTAGGAGTATATTTTTTTAAATATCTATCTTCAATAGGTAGGCTAGAAGAAGTTATAGCAATAGCTTATATTTTCTTCTTAGGCATTCTTGGAATATATATGTTATTTGAAAGCCTTCGTACAAAAAAAAATAAAGCATTAGGAAATTTGATAAAGTTACATGATCATGGATGGTTTCATGGACTGCCATTAAGACTAAAATTTAGACGCTCAAAATTATATATTAGTGTAATCCCTCCATTTTTTATTAGCTTTATTATTGGAATAATTGCTTCTATCCTAGGTGTGGGAGGAGGCTTTATTCTGGTTCCTGCAATGATTTATGTGTTAGGAATGTCAACTCAAGTAGTGATAGGAACATCTTTAATGCAAGTTTTATTTGTTTCAATCGTATCTACAATTATGCACTCTTATGTAAATCAAACAGTAGATGTAATTTTATCTGGTTTTTTACTTTTTGGAGGCGTATTTGGTGTTCAAGCAGGTGCTTTTATAGTACAAAAAATATCAGGGGAGATCATAAGACTGCTTTTAGGTATTTTAATTTTTTCCTTGTGTGTTTTTCTGTTTTCCAAATTATTAATAGATCCAAGTTTGCTTTATGTGATTGAGTTTATAAGATGAGAACTTTTATTATTTTTTATTTACTATTTAGTCTTTTAAGTAAAGTAAGCTTATGCAAAGAAAACTTGATTGCAGAATTCTTAGATAATCAAATAGACATTGATGTGGGTTTTACTGGAGATAAACTTACTTATTTTGGAGCATTAAATAAACCAGGTAATATAGTAATTATAGTTACAGGGCCAAGAAAAAAAATTAAAGTCTTTAAAAAAGAGAAAAAAACTTTGTTTTGGATAAACTCTAAGTCTAGATTATTTTCAGATGTACCTACTTATTATTTTGTTGCATCTAGTGAACCTTTGAGCCTAATTAAAAATGATGCTTTTTTAAAAATAAACCAAATTGGATTAGATAATTTGAGGTTTGAAGGAGCAGAAGAGATTATGGATAATAAAAGAAGAGAGTGGAGAAATGGAATAATTGAAACCATGAAAAAAAATGGAAATTATAACTCTTCAAATGGCAAGATTGAGATTATAGACGA
>JAYYAX010000018.1:0-14618 GCA_036042925.1 Pseudomonadota bacterium | reverse complement strand
ATGAGAAGAGAAGGCTTTGAATTAAGTGTATCAAGTCCAAGAATTTTAATGAAAAAGGATAATGATGGAAGAATGCTTGAACCCATTGAAGAAGTTGTAGTAGATCTTGATGATATTTACTCAAGCACCATCATTGATTCTATTAATAAGAGGAAGGGTGTTTTACTTGAAATGAAAACAACAGGAAAAGGAAAAACTAGGCTTATATTTTCAGTGCCTTCAAGAGGTTTGATAGGATATCATGGCCAGTTTTTAACTGACACTAGAGGTACAGGAGTAATTAACAGAACCTTTAAATTTTTTGATATCCATAAAGGATATATAGAAGATAGAAGAAATGGCGTACTAGTTTCTACAGAGCAAGGAAATGCAGTTGCATTTGCTTTGTTTAATTTGCAAGAGAGGGGTAAGCTTTTCATAAATCCTCAAGATAAAGTTTATGAGGGAATGATAGTAGGGGAGCATAGCAGAAAAAATGATTTAGAAGTGAACCCGCTAAAAGGTAAAAAGTTAACAAATATTAGAGCTTCTGGGACTGATGAGGCGGTTAAATTAATACCTTCAACTAAAATGTCTTTAGAAAGAATGATGTCATATGTTAAGAGTGATGAATTATTAGAGGTTACGCCAAATAGTTTAAGATTAAGAAAAAAAGAATTAAGGACTGCTTTTAGAAAAAAAAAATCTAATTCTTAATTTGAGATATTTTTAGGATAAAGGAAAAATCTTGAGAGAGCTCCTCTATGCTGGCGTCTCTTCCAGTTTTTCCTCCATGCCCAGCTTCCATCTCAGTTTTTAGTAATAGAATATTTTTATCTTTTTTAAATTGTCTAAGTTTAGCAACATATTTTGTTGGTTCATCAAATAATACCCTATTATCAAAAAGACTAGTGGTCACAAACATATGAGGATAGTTCTGTTTCTTAATATTATTATATGGTGCGTAGGACTTTATATATTCAAAATGTTTTTTATATTTTTTTGCATTACCAAACTCTTTAAACTCTCCAATTGTTAAAGGTAAAGAATGATCAAGGTTTGTAGTTAATGAGTCAACAAAGGGAACTGCTAAAACAGCTCCCAAAAATATTTCTGGTGCTTGATTCAAAACTACCCCCATTAATAACCCTCCTGCACTTCCGCCCATGCCAATGATCTGTTTTTTTTTTGTATATTTTTTTTTTATTAAAAAATTTGCACAGGAAATATAATCTTCAAAAGTATTTCTTTTATTTAGCATTTTTCCTTCTTTCCACCAATTCATACCACATTCCATACCTCCTCTAATATGAGCATTAGCCCAAATACTACCCCTGTCTAAAAGTGCAAATTTATTTGATGAGAAGCCATTTCCAATAGAGGATCCATAAGAGCCATAGCCATAAAGTAAAACTTTTGCATTCCCATCAATTTTAGTTTTTTTATGCCTAATAATAGTTAATGGTATCTGTTTATTGTCGTGAGAATTAGCAAATAGTCTTTCTACAATATAATTTTTTTCATTATATCCTGATGGAATTATTTGCGTTTTTACAACTTTGTATTTATCCGTTTTTAAATTATATAATAAAGTCTTATTTGGTGTAATAGGAGTTGAGTAGAAAATATATATATAGTTGCTTCTATCATTTTTTTCATAAAGTGCACAGGAAATTTGTTTTACATCATTTTTAAATAAATTTAACTCTCTTGTTTGCATATTTGCATTATTTCTTGCGTAAATAAAGTAATTAGCATTTTTTTTTTCTATCCAAATCATCCAATCCATTAGCATTATTGGATTTCCTATTAATGTATTTTTTTTTGGTTTTATAACTTCTTCAAAAGTCTCTGGAATTTTATGTGAAGACCTTATTACTTTAAAATTTTCAGCATTTTCATTGGTGTGTAAATAAAAATATTTATTCCAGGAGTCTAAAGATAAAGAAATATTTTCTTTGTAATCTTTGAAAAGTTTTGGTTTAAGACTCTTTAAGTTACCAGGTAGTAAGTAACATTTGTTAGTTGAGTGATCTCCTGAGGATATCACATAATATTTTTCATCTGAGGTGGCAGATATTCTAACAGTAAATCTATCAACATGTTCCTTGTATATAAGTTTGTCTCTTTTATTTTTACCATAAATTTCATGCAGGTAAATTTCTTTTGATCTGTGGTTATTATCTAATTTAGTGTAAAAAAAATATTTACTATTATAACTAAAAAGAATATTTCCGTTGGTGTTATCAATAGAAATATCGTATTTTTTTTTGGTTTTAATATTTCTAAGAAAAATTGAATAATATTCTGACCCCTTTAAATCTAAAGAATATCCAAGTAGCTTATCGTCATAACTAACGCTTAAATCTCCTATACCAAAATATGAGGTATTATATTTATTTTTTTCTTTATCTCCATCCCAATATATTTCATTAATTTTTGTATTATGTTTCTTTCTCAAATATTTTGTATAGTTTCCACTTGCAGTTGTTTTAGTCCAATAAGAATATCTCTTATCTTTGTATTGAACAGATTTATCTGATAATTTTATTTTTGATTTAATTTCAGTAAAAAGTTTATTTTGTAGTCTTTTGGTATCTTTAAAAAATTTTTCAGTGTAATTATTTTCTTCTTTTAGGTATTCCTTTACATCCTTATGTAATTTAGAAGGATCTGACAAAACACTTAAAATATCTTCTTGATGAATCCAACTGTAATAATCGACAATTTTTGTATTGTGGATTTTAACAACTTTTTTTTTTCTTTTAAGTTTTGGTAATTTCATACTGTAATTCATTTTTTTTTTAATCTATACAATATTTAATTACGAATACAAATCAATATAAAAATGCATATGCAAAATAAATCTTTATTCGTAATTTTGGGAAATCAACTATTTAGTCCTGAAAAATATTTGTCAGATTATTTAAAAACTGACTTTTATATGAGTGAAGATTACGGCCTGTGCACCTATTTTAAGCATCATAAACACAAGATTTTGCATACTTTATCTTCTATGAGATCTTTTAGAGATGAATTAATTGGCTTGGGTGCAAGAGTTTTTTATTCCACAATTGATGAAAAGGAATTTAAGGAAGACTATATTTCAAAACTATCTAAATTTGCAAAAAAAAATAATTATGACCATTTAATTTTTTTTGAGATCGAAGATAAATTTTTTGAAAATAAAATAAATAAACTTAAACCTAGCTTTAAAATAACGTATTTGAAATCTCCAATGTTCTTATTCTCTAGAAATGTTTTTGCTGATTTTATTAAAGATAAAAAACCATTAATGGGAAATTTTTATAAATTTAGTAGAATGAAAAATGATTTACTAGTTGATAATAACAAGCCAATAGGCGGGAAATGGAGCTTTGATGAAGAAAACAGGAAAAAAATACCTAAACAGATTGAAATTCCAAAAAATACAACGGCAAAAAAGACTGATCATACATTTAAACTAATAAGTTTTATAAACAAAGAATTCTCTACACATGTTGGAAACTTAGAATATTTTTGGCTTCCTACAACTAGAAAAGAATGTCATTTATTTTTAAATAATTTCATTAGAAACAAATTTAATTTATTTGGGGATTATGAGGATGCTATCTCTAAAAAAGACGACTTTTTGTTTCATAGTGCTTTAAGCCCTATTTTAAATTTGGGCTTAATTACTCCACAGGAAATAATAGATGTTATCAAAAAATATCATGATAAAATTAGAATAAATTCCTATGAAGGTTTTATTAGGCAAATAATAGGATGGAGGGAGTTTATAAGGGGTATTTATCAAAAATTTGAAGAAACACTTTTTCAAAATAATTATTTTGCAAACAAGAGAAAAATGAAAAAATGTTGGTATGAAGGTAGCACGGGTATTCCGCCCCTAGATGATGCTATAAAAAAAGCTATAAAGCTTGGCTACAACCACCATATAGAGAGATTAATGATAATTGCAAACATTATGAATTTATCTAGGATTGATCCAGCAGAAGTTTATTCATGGTTTATGCAGTATTACGTAGATGCATCAGACTGGGTTATGGCACCCAATGTTTTCGGTATGGGACTTCACAGTGATGGAGGTATTTTTGCTACGAAACCTTATATTTGTGGTTCTAGTTACTTATTAAAAATGTCTGACTACACAAAAGGAAATTGGACTGATATTGTAGATGGTCTATATTGGAAGTTTATTGATGATGAAAGAGATAAATTAAAAAAAAATCCTAGACTAGGTATTATGATTAAAGTTTTAGATAATATGAAGCCTGATAGAAAAAATAAAATTTACAGTGAAGCTGAAAGTTTTTTAGCAACCACTACTGCATAAAAGAGTCAATAGTATAGGATAAGTAATGAAATTTAAAAAAAAAAATTTGCCATCAAAGATATGTTTGCATTGCAAAAGACCATTTAATTGGAGAAAGAAATGGAAACTAGTATGGGACAATGTTTTGTACTGTTCAAAAAAATGTAGATCACTTAAAAAGAGCACCAATTGAAAAAACTAAGGCTTCAAATATTTGTTTTATTTATATTTATTACACTTACAGTTTCAGGATCAATAATTTATTTAGATATATTCTCAGTTCAAGAATTTAATGCAAATTTTAAGTTAATTGAAAAAGAAATAAGTAGTTCTTATAACTTTTATCTATTATTTTTTTTAATATTATATTATTTAGTTGCAACTTTTTCTTTACCCTTAGCATCAATACTCTCATTATCTATAGGTGCTTTATTTAGTTTTTTTGATGCAATATTTATTATTTCTGTGGGCTCTACATTAGGTGCACTATCAAGTTTTTTAATAGCTAGATATGCATTAAAAAGTTTTTTGGAAAAAAAATTTTATTCTCAGTTGTTAAAGATTAACAAAGGTATAAAAGAGAATGGATTATATTACCTATTTTTTTTAAGGGTAGTTCCAGTATTTCCTTTTTTCGTTATTAATATTTTGTTTGGTATTTCAAAAATGTCTGCTATCAAGTTTTTTATTATCTCATTTGTAGGAATGCTTCCAGGTATTTTATTATATGTTAATGCTGGATCACAAATTGCAAAAATTAATGCTATCAGTGAAATCTACAATTTGAATATAATACTTTCAATATTTATAATTGGAATTTTTCCTATAATTATTAAAAAGGTGCTATACTCTCTAAAAATAATAAAAAAATAATATATTATTTATGAAAAAAGCAGAATTTAAAAAAAAAATGCCAATCATAAATGGTTGGATACATTCTCCTTGTACCTTGTCTGCTGAAATTCTAGCCTCTACTAATTTTACATCTATTACTGTCGACCTGCAGCATGGAATGTTAGATTTTAATGAGTGCAGATCTATATTGCAGATAATAAACAAATACAAAATTTATCCAATAGTTAGAGTTCCAAGTAATAATATAGATATAATAAACAAATGTTTGGATGCAGGCGCAAAGGGTATTATTTGTCCTTTAATAAACACAGTAGAAGATTGTCAAAAGTTTTTGGATAGCTGTTTTTATCCGCCTAAAGGCATAAGAAGTTTTGGTCCTACAATTTCTGCAATTAATGATACTAAGTATTTCTACAATAGTAAAATAGAGACAACTCCTATAATTATGTTAGAAACTAGAGAATCAGTAACAAACCTTTCAGAAATATTAAAACTTAAACTATTGGAAGTGATATATGTTGGCCCTTTTGACCTTTCTATAAGTTACGGAAAGTCACCAGATACTATTTTTTGTGATAATGAAATGAAAAAAAAATACAAAGACATTTTAAGAAAGGTAAAAAAGGCTAAGAAAATAGCTGCAATTCACTGTGTCAGCGCAGATACGGCGATTTTTTTTTTAAAAATGGGCTATGATTTCGTTACTTTATCAACAGATATGGGGTTGCTGAAAAAATCATTAGAAGTGGAACAACAAAAACTTGTAAATCATATTAAAAAGTTCTGATTTAATAGTTGTTGACATCAAATTAGTTAAAACTATATAACTATAACTAATAATAATTATTAGTAATAACTATGGGAGATATTATGAAAAATTTATTTACACTAACAATTAGTTTATTTTTTGCGGTTGGAGTTATTGTCGGCTTAAATGCTAAAGATGACGAAGACGTTATAAATAAGCTAAGTAGTTTTAAAGCTTCTGGCGCAGATTACAGCTGGGACAGAGTACCGCAGGATACAAAATATGCTGCGAATATTAAAAAAAATATTATTTCAAAATTAAAATTACCAACTGGCTTTAAAGTAGAATTATTTGCAGTTGCACCTGATGCAAGAAATATGGCTATCAGTAGAAATAAAGGAGCTGTATGGATTGGAACTAGAAAAGACAGAGTTTGGCAAGCTACTGACAGAGATATGGACAATGTGGCTGATACTGTAGAGAGATTTGCACCAAATATCAAATTTGATATTCCTAATGGTCCTTGCTACAGTGCAGACGGACACCTCTACATAGCTGAAAGAAACAGAGTATTATGGTTTCCAGCAGCAGAATATTTTATGGAGAGTCCAGATACAGTTGCTATTCCAATAATCAACCAAGGTGAGTTAATTCCCGAAGCTGAAGAATCTTACAATCATACTGGTAGAGTCTGTGCAATTGGTCCAGATAATAAACTGTATGTAAGCATGGGACAACCTTTTAATGTTTCACCTCCGGATAAACAAGCTTTATATAACGAAGTTGGCATAGGCGGAATGATTAGTTTCAATAGATTTCCTGGAGAATTAGATAGAAAGACTGTTGCTACTGGTATTAGAAATTCCGGCGGACATGCATTTAATCCTAAAGACGGTAAATTATGGTTTACAGACAATCAAGTAGACGGAATGGGAGATGAGACACCTCCAGGAGAACTAAACAAAATGCCTAAAATGGGCATGTGGTATGGACATCCTTATTACGGTGGTGGTAACGTTAGAACAGACGACTATAAGAGTGAACAAATACCTTCAGACTTAGCATCTAGATATGTAAAGCCACAGGTAGAGATGAAGGCACACGCTGCTGACCTAGGAATGATGTTTTACACAGGTGATATGTTTCCTAAAGAATATGACAACGTTATTTTTAGTGCACAACATGGATCATGGAATGCTGTAGTTCCAAGAGGAGCTCAAGTTATGGTTACCTACTTAGATTCCAAAGGTAATGCTAAGAAAACCGAGCCATTTATGACTGGTTGCATGACAGAAAGAGGAACATATATATGTAGACCTGTTGATGTACAACAGTATATTGACGGATCTATTTTAGTTTCTGACGATAAGGCTGGAGCTGTTTACAGAATTACTTACGCAGCTTCTGAGTAGTTCTTTAGAGAGTCTTATTATTTTATTAAATGGGCTTGATTAAATAATTAAGCCCATTTTTTTTGATATGAAACTTAAAATTATTGTCATTCTAATTTTTATTATTCAACATAATAATAATGCTGAAGAAATTAGTAAGGGTAGACAGATAGCTGAAAATATATGTTCTGTCTGTCATGGAGTCAATGGACAAGCTAATACTGCAGGAAATTCTGTTTTAGTTCCTCATCTAACAGCTCAGAATGAGCAGTATCTAGTAGAAAAGTTAAAACATTATAAAGATAAAACGTTAGAACATCATCAAATGTCATTAATAGCTGATATGTTAACCTTGGAAGATATAAAAGAAGTAGCAAAGTGGTATTCTAGTATTAAAATTACAGTGCAAGAAATCGAATAATATTTTTAATGAATAGTAAATTACTATATCAATTGAGAGTTGATCTGGAACAGAATGCTGCTCAGGAGCTAATAAATACAAAAAATATTAATTCATGTAAAAATTTAGGGAATATTATTAAAGAGGAAAATGGGGAATTAGTTTGTCAGTTTTTAGCTTTTAGTAAATTTGTCGAAGAATGCGAGCAAGACAATCTAACTGATTCACCTCTATATAAATGGACAAAAGATACGATTGAAAATAAAGTAAAAAAAGAAAAGTATATGAAGTCTTTTACTATTTATATCAAAAATCAGCAGTTATATGAGAAAGAAGTTGCTGACAGAATTGAAAATAAAATAATAAATCTAGGATGTAGATGTATTTTGAAGGTAAATAAGTATAATTCAGACCCTAAAAATAATCCTCAACCTCCAAAAAAGTATTTTAAATAACAATCTATTTCAAAAAGTAGTTTCTAAAGAATTTCACTTTTTCCATCCTGGCAATAATATATTCACTGTTAACCATATTATTTTTTTTATGATTTTTATTTGTGAAACTTTTCTTCTTAGAATTAATTACATTATTTTCATTATTATAACTTATATTCTTTAGATTAACTTCATTCCGGGTAACTTTTATAGTATCGATTTTTTCTATAGGTTTAATATTAATATCTGCATAAATATCATTTTTGTTAAGTTCTCTCCAAGTTTTGAAAACCTTTGAAGCATATTGGTTTTTTTTAGCAGTCCTGTAAGAGTGATAATATCCAACAGCCTCTCTATAAGATCCATATTTTATATATAAATTCTTTATTAAATTTGCAGACCATTCTACATTTATTTCAGGATCAAATGCTTTTTCTAAATTTACAAAAGCATTTGGATGATACATATGATTTACTTGCATGCACCCAATATCTATGTTTTTCCTACCTCTTCTTAGATAGTTAATAACGTGCTCCAAGGCTTCATCTTTGGATTTAAAAAATTTTCCCTTACCGCGAGCATTTATTGTCCACGGCCAGGCAACAAAATCACCATTTTTTATTCTTTTCCCCGATTCTGTTAGAGCTACGGAAACGAGAAGATTATCAGGTAGATTATATTTTTTTTCAAATTTTTTTGCAGAAGCAATGCATTCATAGCTTTCTTCACTGTAAAGATTAAAAATGATAAATGAAGAAAAAAAAAATAAAATAAAAAACCTCATAACAGATTTTTCTGCAATCGCCATGCCATATGCTATTGATTTTAGCAAGTAATGTTTTACACTCTTCATGTAGAGGTAAAAATGCTAGGTTTAATGTCAAAAAAAAATCTTTTAATTTCTTCTCTAATTGAACATAGTAGCCAATATCACCCTGATACTGAAATTGTTTATAGAGCCGAAAATGCAAAAATAGCCAAAACCAACTATAAACAAACAGATTTAAGAATTAGAAAATTAGCTCAATCTTTGCTTAATATGAAAGTAAAGCAAGGTGACAGGTTGGGCACTATTGCTTGGAGTAACCTGAGACATTTAGAGTTATACTATGCTATATCAGGAATTGGCGCAATTTGTCATACTATTAATCCAAGATTATTTAAAGAACAACTTATATATATTATAAATGATTCAGAAGATAGCATTTTATTTGTTGACTTAGATTTTATAGACATTATTTCTGAAATAACTGAAAAAATAAAAACTGTAAAAAAAATAGTCTTTTTATGTTCAGAAACTGAATTACCCAAAAATTCTAAAATTAATCAAGAGGTATTAGCTTACGAAGGATTAATTAATCCTAATATAATACTTGATAAATGGCCTGAATTCGATGAAAATACAGCTTCTTCACTTTGTTACACTTCTGGCACAACAGGAAATCCTAAAGGTGTTCTATATTCTCACAGATCTACTATTATTCATACTTTAGCAGCTGCTAATCCAGATGCATTAAATATTTCTAGTACTGATATTATAATGCCTATTGCACCGATGTTTCATGCTAATGCTTGGGGAATTCCTTATGTTGCAAATATGGTTGGAGCTAAATTAGTACTGCCAGGTAGGCATTTAGATGGAGAAAGTGTTTATAATTTACTAGATCAGGAAAAGGTTACTTTTACTGCGGCTGTACCTACAATATGGCTCATGTTGTTTGAATATTTAGATAAAAACTCAAAAAAGTTGGACTACCTTAAAAGCTGCGTAATAGGAGGTTCTGCTTGTCCTAGGTTTATGATAGAAGATTTTCATAAAAAATATGGGGTCAAAGTAGTACATGCTTGGGGAATGACGGAAACTTCTCCATTAGGAACAGTAAACAGACCACTTAGAAAACATCTTTTTTTACCACAAAATGAAAAATATGACCTAGCAACTAAACAAGGTAGACCAATTTATGGGGTAAAAATAAAAATAACAGATGATAAAGGCAATATTCTTCCAAATAATGGTAAATCGTTTGGAAACTTATGGGTAAAAGGGCCGTGGATTTGCTCAGGTTATTTAAATATAAAAAAAAGTGATGTGCATGATGAAGATGAATGGTTTTTAACTGGTGATGTTGCAAGCATAGATAAGGATGGATATATGTTAATCACTGATAGAGTGAAAGACGTAATTAAATCAGGAGGAGAATGGATAAGCTCTATACAGATAGAAAATATAGCTGTAGGTCATGATAAGATAGCTGAGGCTGCAGTAATTGGTGTTAAGCATGAAAAATGGGATGAAAGACCTTTATTATTGGTCGTGAAAGCAAAAGAATTAGAAAAAGAAGAAATATTAAGTTTTCTTGAAAACAAAATAGCAAAATGGTGGATGCCAGATGACATAGTTTTTATTGACTCATTACCTCATACGGCAACTGGAAAAATAAGGAAAGTGGAACTGAAAAAAGCCTATGAAAAATATTTCATTAATCGTCATAAAGAAAATGGTGAAAATTAGCAACTAGATCTTGAGCTTTTTTAGATATAAGTTCCACTTCTGCAATTTTATCTTGTATTACTTTTCTATTGTGATTAATTCTTGAATTGTTTCTAAAGATGTTAAGTATGTTTTCTTTTTGTAAATTAAATAATTCATTTATTTCTTTTTCACTATAGTTAAAAGATTTCTTTATTGTACTTAATTTTTTTTTGGAGATTTTTTTTTGTTTTTTATAATTGCTCAAGGATGCTTCTAAAAAATTTACTAATTCTTCATTTACAATTTTCGACTCCTCAAGGGCTTGCATCATTATTTCGTTTGATGAAATAATCTTTTCAGTAACAGAAGCAGTTTTCTTATTTATCTCAATCCTTTTTTTAAGATATTCAAATAAATTTATATGAGTACTTTTTTCATCAATAAATTTCCTCGCTCGTTCTAATTGTAAAAGCAATAATTCTCTAGTTACATCATAGGACTCTCTGTAAGCACCGTGAAGATTGTCATGGTTAATACTTACTAAGGCTCTATTTTTTTTTATCAATATAGTATTTTCTAATACTATATCTTCTAATTCCTGATATTTTTTTGATGACATTACTTTTCTCCCTTATTGTCTTTAACTTTATCAAGTTTTTCGTTTATATTGTCAATTCTATTTTTTATTTCCTCAGAGTCTTGCAAACTTTTATCATACATCATAGAATACTTTTCCATATCTTTAATATAGTCTTCTGTTTTTAAATTTGAGTCCATTAATCTATGGTATGTACCTCTTAGCATCCCTATAACTACGGGATGTGTTTTTTTTAAAATTTTTGAAAGTTCACTTTTTTCAATTTTTTTTGCGACTAAGTGTGTCTGCGCTTTTGCAGTTACAGAATGTGATCTGTTCAAATAACAACTTATTTCACCAAATACTTCACTGGGACCAGCATCACCAAGTCTTATATTTTTAGAAGAATAAAACTCTACTTTTCCCGTTACTATCAAATAGGCATACTCGGGAGGATCTCCATAATTATATACCTTGTCTCCAGGATTCCATGTTCCTACAAATTTTTTCATACATAAAATACTTTTTTATGTATACTATATAGTAGGGAGATAAATTTGTCAGGTAAAGAGTTTTTAAAATCTGTAGATAAGGTTTTTGATAATGCAGCAAAAATTATTAACCTATCTGAGGATATTGCTAGTCAAATTAAGTTTCCAAATTCTACTTATAAGTTAAACTTTGGTGTAAGAATAAATAATAAAATTAATACTTTTACTGGATTTAGAAGTGTACACTCTGAGCATCTAGAACCAGTAAAGGGGGGTATTAGGTATTCATTATATGCTGACCAGGAAGAAGTTGAGGCTTTAGCAGCATTAATGTCTTATAAGTGCGCTTTAGTAGATATACCTTTTGGTGGATCTAAAGGAGCTTTAGTTATCGATCCAAAACTATACAAGACTATAGATTTAGAAAAAATTACAAGAAGATTTGCTCAAGAATTAATAAAAAGAGACTTAATAAATCCATCTCAAAATGTTCCCGCTCCAGATATGGGAACTGGAGAGAGAGAAATGGCCTGGATAGCAGATGAGTATAGAAAACTTAATCCAATTGATATTAATAGTTTTGCATGTGTAACGGGAAAACCAGTTAATAAGCATGGTATTAGAGGTAGGGTGGAGGCAACAGGACGCGGTGTTCAATATGCAATAAGAGAGTTTTTTAGACATAATAAAGATAAGAAAATAGCCAAGATAACCGGAGGTTTAGAGGGAAAAAGTATAATAGTTCAAGGGCTAGGAAATGTTGGATATCATGCGGCAAAATTTTTATCTCAAGAGGATGGAGCAGTTATTATAGCAGTAATTGAAAGAGACGGAGGAGTTTTAAATAAAGACGGAATTAATGTAGATAGTCTTAAAAAACATATTAGCAAAACAGGTGGAGTAAAAGGATATAAAGGTTATGTGAAGAATTCAGAGAAATTACTTACTACTAAGTGTGATATACTTATACCAGCAGCTCTTGAAGGAGTTATCCATAAAAGTAATGCAAGAAATATTAAAGCTAAAGTCATAGTAGAGGCTGCTAACGGACCAATTACCTACGAAGCAGATCATATTTTAAAAAATAAAAAAGTTATTATACCAGACTTATACGCTAATGCTGGAGGAGTGACAGTTTCTTACTTTGAATGGGTAAAAAATTTAGCAAGAATTAGATTTGGAAGATTACATAAAAGAGAAGAAGAAAATAAAATGGAAAAAATTTTATTAGCACTGGAAAAAATTACTGATACTACAATAAACAAAAATTATAAGAACAGTTTGCTTAAGGGCTCTGACGAAATAGATCTAGTTAGATCAGGGTTGGACGATACTATGAGACAAGCGTATATTGATATGTCATATAAGTGGCATTCTGTTAAAAAAATTACTGATTTAAGAACCAGCGCAATGTGTATCGCATTAAAAAAAATGGCATTGTCATACGAAACATTAGGAATGTAAATAAGTTAATTTATAGCAAAAAAAAGAAAAGAAATTATTATTTAGTCAATTATTATTATTTTTTTTTTTTTTTTTACAACATTTAGTGTGGACTTTCCTTATAATCGCATAATCTTGAATAAGATTTTATTTAATTATTTTTTAAATCATCTATAATAATTTTATGGATGATTCGGTAATAAAAGTTTTGAGAAGAAATGGGTCCTGGGAAAAATCTAAAGATTCAGGAAAAGATATTTCTAGTTTAAAATCTAAGTCTGTTAATAATAAGATTGAAGAACAAGATTTTAAGCTTGATGAAAAATTTAAACTTCTAGCTAATGAAATAAAAAAAAGAATGAATACAAAGGAAAGTTTTAAAAATGATATTATAAAAGTTAAGACAGTTAGTAAAATTGAAAAGCCGATAAATACTTCTAGACTTAGAGACACCGACAGGCTGAAAGCTAAAATACTTCCTTATTTAAAAAGTCTTGAAGAGCTAATAGCCAAAAGACAAAGTTACTTAAATAATATTTCAGATATAGATAAAGAATTAGATCAAATTTATAAGGATATCTCTTCTATAAAAGAGGATTATCTTTCAACTATAAAACAATTAAAAAAAAATATTAATTTCTTTGATGATAGTCTAGATATAATTAAATGTGCTAAGGAGGAAAAATGATTAAGAAGAGGGGGAAAATCCTATCTTTTGCTAATCCCAAGGGAGGAGTCGGTAAAAGCACTTTAAGCTGCTTAATTACAGCAATGCTCAAATGGAGCAATAACTATAATTCTGTTCAATTAATTGACGCTGATAAGCAAGGAAGTTCTATAAGACTTTTACAAAGAATAAGCGACAATATTCCATGTAGTCATTATCCTATATCATATGAATACGACAAACTAAATGTATTGTTGCTAGATCAATTAATGAATAATTGTAGAATGCAGGATGGAAATGTTTTAATTATAGATACACCCGCAAGACCTGATCAAGAAGGTATTGAATTATTAACAAAGTCTCATGCTATTATAATACCTTGTAGCAATACCATGGCTGAACTACCAATAACCCTTGATTTTGTTAAAAAAATAGATGATTTGAAGGCAAGGCATAAGAGAATACATCCTCATATTGTTGTAATCCCAAATAAAATCCATCTAAATAGAAAACATATTGACGATTTCATTAAATTTTTTGATAACCATGATGTGGTGATTGGGCCTCCAATACATGATAGCGCTTTTATTAGAAAAGTTTATACTAAACAATATGATTATGACAAGATAACAGAGGAAACTATTTTTAAAGATTTAAATAATGTTATAAATTTTCTTAAAAAATACGTTATTGACGAACAATTAGATGAAATTTATAAAATTGATAGCAATATATCTACTCTAAGATAAATAACTTTAATTTAAATAAGTCTTCACAATGTAACATAAGTAGATGTAAAGATCTTATAAATTAACAATTATTTTTTAATTACTTACTTTATTTTA
>JAYYAX010000017.1:0-29235 GCA_036042925.1 Pseudomonadota bacterium | reverse complement strand
TAATAACTTTTTATTAAATCTAAATTAGATGTTTGACTCAAATTATTCTCATTTAACTAAATTATATAATGTTTTTCCCATTAAAGCAGGAGACATAGATACTTTGACGTCCGCTGATTTAAGGGCTTCTATTTTGTCTTCTGCAGTTCCCTTCCCTCCAGATATTATAGCACCAGCATGCCCCATTCTCTTTCCTTTTGGAGCGGTAAGTCCTGCAATAAAAGCTATAATTGGTTTTTTAATCTTTGATTTTTTTATAAATTCAGCTGCTTGTTCTTCAGCATTACCTCCAATTTCGCCTATCATAATAATTGATTGAGTATCCTGATCTTGCAAGAATAAGTCAATAACATCAATAAAGTTTGTGCCAGGTATCGGATCTCCTCCTATGCCAATGCATGAAGACTGGCCTAAACCTAAAACAGAGGTCTGATAAACTGCTTCATAAGTCAATGTTCCTGATTTTGAAACTATACCTACATTACCTTTTTTATGAATATGCCCAGGCATTATTCCTATTTTGCATTCCTCAGGAGTAATTACACCAGGACAATTTGGACCTATTAATCTACTTTTCGATTGCTGCAATTTTTCATATACTTTAGCCATATCATGCTGAGGAATTCCCTCTGTTATACATACTATTAATTCAATTTTTGCGTCTAAAGCTTCTAAAATAGCATCAGCTGCAAAAGCTGGCGGAACATATATTACTGAAGCGTCTGCTTTTGTCTTCTCTTTAGCTTCATGAACAGTATTGAAAACAGGTAAATTTAAGTGACTTTCACCACCTCTATTAGGTGTCACTCCTCCCACTAAATTGGTCCCATATTTTATAGCCTGCTCAGAATGAAAAGTTCCCTGAGATCCCGTAAAACCCTGGCATATTAATTTGGTGGATTTATTGATTAATATTGACATCTCTATTAACCTTCCACCACTTTAACTATTTTTTCTGCAGCTTCCTCTAAGTCAGCGGCAGCTATTATATCAAGACCTGAGTTTTCTAATATTTTTTTTCCTTCATCTACATTGGTTCCTTCTAGTCGAACTACTAGAGGTTTTTCTAAATTAATATCTTTAACTGCTTCTACAATACCTTCAGCTATTATGTCGCATCTCATTATTCCCCCAAAAATATTAACGAGTATTGCCTGAACATCTTTATCAGAAATAATTATTTTGAATGCTCCTTTTACTTTATCTTTAGAAGCTCCTCCTCCTACATCAAGAAAGTTTGCAGGCGAAGAACCCTTAAGTTTAATTATGTCCATGGTTGCCATCGCAAGTCCTGCCCCATTAACCATACAGCCAATCTTGCCATCTAGTTTTACATAGCTTAGTTCATATTTTTCAGCCTCTAGTTCCTTGGGATCAACTTCACTCTCATCAAGTAATTCCTTCAAATCTTTATGTCTAAATAAAGAATTGTCATCAATATTTACCTTGGCATCTAGGGCTACTATATGATTGGTATTTGTTAATATTAAAGGGTTTATTTCTACTAAAGTAAAGTCATTTTCTATAGCCATTTTAGCTAGTAGAATAACCTGCTTATTAAAACTTTTAAAGGCTTCTTTGGGAATTAATAATTTAAAGGCTAACTGTCTTGCTTGAAAAGAACTTATCCCATCTGATGGATCTAAAATAATTTTATGAATCTTCTCAGGAGTTTCCTCTGCAACTTTTTCAATATCAATACCTCCCTCTGTAGAAGCCATCATTACAAACTTACCTATTGACCTATCTAATACTATTCCTAAATATAATTCGTTTGCAATTTCGCATGCCTCCTCTACATAAACTTTAAGAACTTCTTTTCCTTTTGCACCTGTTTGAGGAGTGACAAGGCTCATTCCAATTATTGACGATGCTATATCCTTTACTTCAGATAAAGAGTTTGCTATTTTTATGCCTCCTCCTTTACCTCTACCACCCGCATGTATCTGAGCTTTGATTACCCATCTTTTCGTATCTAAACTTTTGGCAACATTTACAGCTTCATCTGCGGAAAAAGCTATGCCTCCATTTAAAACGCTTAACCCGTAGCTTCTAAATAAACCTTTTGCTTGATATTCATGAATATTCATAATTATAAATTATTTTTAATTTTTTTTACTATAGTTATTAAATTTTTAACCGATTTTACTGATTTGACAAACATTTTCTTCTCATCAGGATTAAGCTTAACTTCTATTACTTTCTCTGCCCCTTCCTTTCCTATAATGACAGGAACTCCTATGTAAAAACCACTTACACCATATTCTCCATTTAAATACGCAGCACAGGGTAATATTCTTTTTTTATCTTTAATATATGCTTCAGCCATAGCTAATGCTGCTGATGCAGGTGCATAAAAAGCAGATCCAGTTTTTAATAAACTTACAATTTCGCCTCCTCCAGATCTCGTTCTTTTTACTATTTTATCAATAATCTTTTTATCAATCATCTTCATTTTTATTAATTCAGGAATTGGTATTCCGCCTACATTTGAAAATCTTACTAAAGGAACCATAGTGTCTCCATGTCCACCCAATACAAAAGCTGCTACATCTTCGACGGATATTTTCATATGTTCAGCTATAAAAAATCTGAATCTGGCGCTGTCTAAAACTCCCGCCATTCCCACTACCATTTTACGAGGAAGTCCAGAAAATTCTCTTAATGCCCATACCATAGCATCAAGTGGATTTGTAATACAAATTACAAATGATTTAGGACTATACTTTTTTATACTTTCTCCAACAATTTTCATTACCTTAAGGTTTATTTCAATTAAGTCATCCCTAGACATTCCTGGTTTTCTAGGTGAGCCTGCAGTTACTATTATAACGTCAGAGTTTTTTATTGGAGTGAAGCTATTTGATCCTTTTAATTTTATATCAAATCCATCTACTGGCGAAGACTCAGCTATGTCTAAACTTTTTCCTTGAGGAATACCCTTAGCAATATCTACCAAAACTACATCAGCAAGCTCTTTAATTCCAATGAGATGGGCAAGGGTGCCTCCAATATTTCCCGCTCCTATTAAACTAATTTTCTTTCTAGCCACTTTTTCCCTCCATACTAATTTTTAAACCACTGCTGACTTGTCATTTCTGTAATTCTAGAGACTGTTCTCAAAAATGGAAGCTCTTTATTTTTTTTTAAATTAAAAATATGTTCCAGTTTTCTTTCAGATCTAATAACTATTTTACTTTTTTTTTCATAAAAAATATCTATTAAAATTATAAATCTTCTAGCCTCATTTATTTTGCTATTATTTAGTTCAGGTATGTTATCAATAAAATAAAAATCAAAAATATTAGAAATAGTAATATAATCGTTAGGAGAAAACTTGTAAGAACACAAATAATTAAAATCTGTAATTAAAACATTATCTATAGTTTTATCGAAAATTAATTCTCTCCCTAGTGAATAAAGCTTTTTAGTTTTAAAAGAAATATTTTTTTTTATTTTTCCAAGCATTTGAAAAAATTTTTTTTTGGTAACATTATTTAATGGATAAAAAAAATAAAAGGGTTTTTCCCTATTTATATTTTTTCTTAAATCAATATTGTTCTTAACATTAATTAAAGACATTTTATTTTTTATAATCTCTATAAAAGGCAGAAATTGCTCTCTTTGCAAGCCAAATTTATATAACTGACCTGGCTCGTAATTTGACGTAATAATAAATGATATATTTTTTTTTAAAAGAGAAGTAAATAACTTAGAGACTATCATTGCATCAGCAATGTCTACTATTTCCAATTCATCAAAACAAATTAATTTATATTTTTTAGAAAGTTTTTTTCCAATTATATCTAAGGGGTTAGAAACTTTCTTTAACCTTAATTTATCTACTTGAGCATGTATCATAGTCATAAACTCTTGAAAGTGAACTCTTAAAACCAAATGATCTAATTGCTTTTTTTTAAGAAAATCTAAATATGTATTTGCTACATATGTTTTTCCTCCTCCAGGAAGGCCATAAACATAAGTACTCTGAGTAGTAGTTTTTAACAGTTTAGAAATTATTGTAATTGAAGAAAAAATATTTCTGTGAACTTGATTGAGCCTCTCAATAAATTGCAGTTGAAAATTATAAGAATCTATTTTTTTTTTTTTTCAGCAGAGTGATAATAGTCTAAAAATTCATTTTTACTCATAATATTAACCCATAGTAGGCATTTTAAATTCTGCTCCTTGTCTAATACCTTGTGGCCATTTAGATGTAACCGTTTTAACCTTTGTATAAAATCTAATTGCTTCCATTCCATAAGCATTATGGCCACCAAATATAGAATTTTTCCAACCGCCAAAACTGTAATAGGCTACTGGAACAGGAATAGGAATATTTACTCCTACCATTCCTATATTGGCCTCATTAGAAAAGTCTCTAGCGGTATCTCCATCTCTAGTAAAAATTGAGCATCCGTTACCATAAGGATTATCTTTTACTATTCGAAGTGCTTCTTCATAATTTTCAGCTCTTACAATACTCAATACTGGACCAAAGATTTCCTCTTTATAAATATTCATATCTTCTTTCACATTATCAAACAAACAAGGTCCTATGAAATAACCATTTTCGTATCCTTGTAGTTTTATATTTCTTCCATCGATAACTAATTTTGCTCCTTCTTCTTCACCATTGGAAATTAAAGATCTTATTCTATCTAGAGCTTGTCTCGTAATAACAGGTCCCATTTCTGAATTTCTATCATTATATGGACCTACTTTAATTCTATTAATTTTTGGTGTTATGCTCTCTATTAATTGGTCAGCTACATTACCGACTGCCACCGCAACTGAAATAGCCATACATCTTTCTCCAGCTGATCCATATGCTGCCCCTATTAAAGCATCAGATGCTTGCTCTATATCTGCATCCGGCATAACTACCATGTGGTTTTTGGCACTTCCTAATGCTTGAACTCTTTTGTTGAAAGAGGCAGATTTCTCATAAATATAAGAAGCTACTTTGCTGGAGCCTACAAAACTAATCGAAGAAATATGAGAATTTTCAATTAAAGCATCCACTACTTCTTTATCTCCGTTGACAACATTTACTAACCCTTTAGGAGCTCCAGCTTGTTCAAATAATTCTACTAACTTTAAGGAACTTGAGGGATCTCTTTCTGATGGTTTTAATATAAATGCATTACCACAAGCCGTTGCAAGAGGAAACATCCAGAGTGGTATCATTACCGGAAAATTAAATGGTGTTATACCAACACATATTCCTAAAGGCTGCTTCATAGAAAATGTATCTATTCCTGTTCCTACTTGGCTAGAAAACTCTCCTTTTAATAAATTCGGAATTCCGCATGCGTATTCTACTACCTCTAACCCTCTCTGAAGAGATCCTTTGGCATCGTCAATTGTTTTTCCATGTTCTTTTGAAACCAGTTCGGCAATTAAGTCTGAGTTATCTTCTAATAACTTTTTATAATTAAACATTATACTTGCTCTTTTAACAGGTGTAGTATGTCTCCATTTTTCTAACGCATTAAGCGATATATTGACAGCTTCTTTAACTACATTCTGGTCGCCTAATTGAACTTTTGCAATAATTTCTCCTGTAGCTGGATTAAAAATTTTTGATGATCTCTCACCGCCCTCATACTCTTTGCCATTTAAATAATGTTTAATGATTTTCATAAATGTACCTGTTAAAAGCTTATAAATAAAAATAAAACATATATTATATAAGAAATCAATATTGCTGTTAATAACTTCTTATTTAAAAATTTACTGAAGATAGAAAACATTATAAACACCAATGTAGATAAAGCCAAAAATAATAAATCAATAAATGTTAGTGTATCTTGTGTATTTATTGGCGCTAAGATTGAAGCAGTTCCAGTAATTCCTAAAATATTAAATAAATTAGACCCTAAGATTGCTCCTAAAATAAAATTTACCTGTCCTCTATAAGCTGCTACCATGGAAGCGGCAACCTCAGGTAAAGAGGTTCCTAAAGCTACTATTGTAAGGCCTATGACTACTTGGCTTATTCCCAAAAGTTCTGCCGTTATAACGGCTCCATGAACTAAAACTTCAGCTCCTACAACTACGCCTATTATTCCTATTAAAGAGAAAAAAAAAGACTTAAAAAGTGAAATTTCCTTTATATCCTCATTTTCAAGATTATATTTTCTTTTTCCTATTTTAGTTTCAAAAATAATTAAAAAAATGTATCCTATTAATATTGTTAGTGAAATTACTCCATAAATAATTCCAAATTTTGTTTTGTAAAGAACTAAACAACAAAATATCATTGTGATAATTAATAAAAATAAATTATCTTTTTTATTTACATCACAATTTTTAGAAATTCTTATTAAGTAAGCTAAAGGAACAGCAAATAATACATTTGCTATATTAGACCCAACGATATTACCTAAAGTTATACCTTGAAATCCTTTAATTGCTGAATTTATAGAAATTGCTAGCTCTGGAGCAGATGTTCCAAAGGCTACTAAGGTTACTGCAATAACAAATGGTTGTACTTTAAGATGTTTAGCTAAAGAAACGGAACCATTTACAAGGTATTCTCCGCCAAAATATAGTATAGTAATACCTAAAAGGAGATAGATTATACCTGTCAATTTCTGGCCAGCATCTTTTTCTTAATATTTGATATTGCCTTTGCAGGGTTTAATCCTTTTGGGCAGGTCTTAGTACAATTCATAATAGTATGACATCTATATAACTTGAATGAGTCTTGTAAATTATCAAGTCTTTCATTCGTAGCATCATCTCTGCTATCAGCAATCCATCTCCATGCCTGCAATAAAATAGCAGGACCTAAGTATTTATCGCCATTCCACCAGTAACTAGGACAACTAGTTGAGCAACAAAAACACATTATACATTCATAAAGTCCATCCAGATTTTCTCTATCTTCTGGTGACTGAATTCTCTCTTTATTAGATTTGGAGAGAGTTTTAGCTTTTAACCACGGCTCTATGGAATTATATTGTTTATATAATCCCTTTAGGTCTGGAACTAAATCTTTTATTACAGGCATGTGAGGAAGAGGATATATTTTAATAGAACCTTTAACATCCGAAATGTATTTAGTACAAGCTAAAGTATTGGTACCATCTATATTCATAGCACAGCTTCCACAAACACCTTCCCTACAAGATCTTCTAAAAGTTAAAGTTGGGTCAAGCTTGTTTTTAATAGAAATTAAAGCGTCTAAGACCATAGGACCACAATCGCTAATATCTAATTCATAATGATCTATGCTAGGGTTTTCTTTTTTTTCTGGGTCAAATCTGTAAATAATAAAAGTTTTTTTGTCTAATCCCTGGCAGTTAGATTTATATTTTTTTCCTCTTTTTACTTTAGAATTTTTTGGTAGGAGTAATTCAACCATGATCTTAATATACTCTTGCTTTTGGAGGAAATGATTGGACTTCATTTGACATTGCTCTCAGAGTAACTGGTCTAGAACCTAGTTTAGTTTTCTTATTATCTAACCACGCTAATGTATGGAACAACCAATCTTTGTCATTTCTTTCCTTATAATCATCCCGCGCATGAGCTCCTCTACTTTCCTTTCTGTTTTCTGCTGACTTTACAGTTATTATTGCTTGTTGTATTAAATTTTCTAATTCTATGGTTTCTAAAAGGTCTGTATTCCAAATAAGTGATTGATCCGTAACTTTTATATTTGTATATTTGTCATAAATCATATCCATTTTTTTCGATCCTTTTTTAAGCCCTTCTCCTGTTCTAAAAACAGCACAATGATTTTGCATAGTTTTTTGCATATCCAGTCTAATTTCGGCTGGGAGAATATCACCTCTGGAATATCTTAGAGCATCAAATCGTTCAATTGCCTTTTCCTCCGAACCTCTTTTAGACGGAATACTTTGACTTAGTTTTTCTTTTTTCATCTCTTTTCCTATATGGTTTGCTACGCTTCTTCCAAAAACTACTAAATCTAGCAGAGAATTTGAACCAAGCCTATTGGCACCGTGAACAGATACACAAGCTGCTTCTCCTATTGCATATAAATTTGGAACTACTGTATCATTTTTTCCATCGTTATTTGTAACTACCTCTCCTGAATACTTTGCTGGTATTCCTCCCATGTTGTAATGACAAGTAGGAATGACAGGAATTGGCTGTTTATTTACATCAACTCCAGCAAAGATTTTTGCAGTTTCTGCTATACCCGGAAGTCTCTTGTTGATAACATTAGGATCAAGGTGATTTAAATGTAAAAAAATGTGATCATTTTCTTTACCTACCCCTCTGCCCTCATTAATTTCAATTGTCATTGACCTAGCCACTACATCCCTAGATGCTAAATCTTTAGCATTAGGAGCATAACGCTCCATAAACCTTTCTCCTTCACTGTTGGTTAAATAACCACCTTCTCCCCTAGTTCCCTCAGTAATAAGACACCCTGCGCCGTATATACCGGTTGGATGAAACTGTACAAATTCCATATCCTGCAGTGGAACTCCTGCTCTTAAGGCCATTGCATTACCATCTCCAGTACAAGTGTGTGCGGAAGTAGCTGAAAAATAAACTCTTCCATATCCACCGGTAGCTAAAACTACTTTCTTAGCGTTAAATTTATGCAAAGTTCCGTCTTCTAATGACCAAGCAACCACGCCCTGACAGCCATTTTTTTGATCCATGATCAAGTCTAAAGCAAAGTACTCTATAAAAAATTCGGCCTTATTTTTAAGTGATTGCTGATACAAAGTGTGCAGTATAGCATGACCCGTTCTATCAGCTGCGGAACAAGTTCTATTGGCTGGCGGACCGTCTCCAAATTCAGTAGTCATTCCGCCAAAAGGTCTTTGATATATTTTACCTTCTGTAGTTCTGGAAAAAGGCACCCCATAATGCTCCAGCTCAACTACAGCAGGTATTGCCTCCCTACACATATACTCAATAGCGTCCTGATCCCCTAACCAATCTGATCCTTTTACTGTATCATACATGTGCCATTTCCAACTGTCTTCGCTCATATTTCCCAAAGCCGCACTAATTCCACCTTGTGCAGCAACCGTATGGCTTCTAGTTGGAAAAACCTTAGTAATGCAAGCAACAGAAAGATCATTTTCAACTAGACCTAAAGTAGCCCTTAGTCCAGCTCCTCCTGCTCCTACTACTACAACATCGTAGTTATGTTCTATTATATTATAGGCTTTTTTAAACATCGCTTTTAACCGAAATCATATATATTACTATTACTGTAAATACGGAAAATAGCAAACATAGGATTGTTATTAATGATAATAAAAAATTTTTACTTTTCAAGTTATGAATATAATCCTCTATAACTACTGTGAGTCCTAATCTTAAATGAAATAATGCTATAATTATAAAAAGTGTTAATAATAAACTATTAGAGAAATTCTTCATCCATAGAATTTGACTGCTATAATCTTTATTAATAAAATCTTTGAAAATAAATAAAAACCACCATAAAAGTGGCAATAAAATTAATGCAGAAATTTTTTGGGTTATCCAATGATTTAAAGCACCATTACTGTTTTTCTTTTTATATACTTCTAAATTATTTTTTTTTACTTTCATGTGTTATCTCAGATATAAAAAAATAAATAGGATGATAGTGAAAAATATAACTGCATATCCTGAATAATAGACACTTTTTATTTCAAAGCCATAACCTAAATCCCAAAGAATGTGTCTAATACCATTAAACATGTGATAACATAATGATAACATGTAAAAGAAAATAAAAATTTTCCCAAAATAAGACTCAATAAAAAACATAAAGTAATTATAAAAAACCTCACCCAAAAAAAGACTTGCTAATAATAAAAGAATAATAATAAGGCCTATGCTTTGGAATACTCCAGAAATTCTATGAGATATAGATAAAATTGAGGTGATTTGCGGTTTATATATTGATAGGTGAGGAGAAATAGGTCTTTTTTTATTTTTCATAATTACACCTTTCCATTTTTAATCAACAATTCGGCTATTTGTACGGAATTAAGTGCAGCTCCTTTAAGTAAATTATCAGAAACTACCCAAAAATTAAAACAATTTTCTTTATGTAGATCTTTTCTTAGTCTAGAAATGTAAACCCAATCATTTCCAGAACTGTCAATAGGAGTAAAATAATCTGTATCAGAAAAAATGATTTCCTTATTTACTTTCAAAATATTTTTAATTTCATTGATGTCCAGCTTTTTTTCTAATTCAAAATATATAGACTCAGCGTGACCGATTTCTGTAGCAACTCTCACACAAGTTGCATTAACTGATACGTCCGGATCTAGAATTTTTTTTGTTTCATTAACCATTTTCATTTCTTCTTTAGTAAATCCATTTTCTAGAAAGATATCTATTTGAGGTACTACATTAAACGCAATTTGTTTGGGAATTTGTTGAATATAAATTTCTTTATTATCCAATATATTTTTTGTTTGATCTCTTAATTCTGATACTGCGCTTTGTCCAGCGCCAGAAACAGATTGATAGGTGGAAACAATAACTCTTTTTACTTTACCTATTTTATGAATTGGAGCCAAAGCTACTAACATTTGTATAGTCGAACAATTCGGATTTGCTATAATTTTTCTACTTAAATTATTTAAGCCTAATTCATTTATTTCTGGAACTATTAAAGGTATGTCTTTTTCCATTCTAAAATGGGAAGTATTATCAATAACAAAACAATTATTTTTTTCTGCTAAAGGTGCATAAATTTCCGAGACTTTTGATCCTGAAGAGAAAAAAGCAATATCTGCATCTTGAAAATTAAAATTATCCAAACTTTTTACTGTATACTCACAACCATTAAAATTAATTATTTTTCCATCTGATTTTTTTGATGCTAATAATATTATTTTTTTAAAAGGGAATTCTCTAAGCACTAAAGTCTCAAGCATTTTTCTTCCTACCGCACCAGTAGCCCCCACAATAGCAATATTATGTTTCATATTTTAATAATAATTTTTCAAATTTTTTTTCAATAACATCTCCCATCTCTGAAGTACTTAATAAATTACATTTATCTTGCATTATATCCTTAGTTCTATAACCATTATCTAAAGTTTCTTTTACGGCTAATTCTAATAATTCTGAAAACTTTTTTAGTCTCATAGTATAATTTAAGAACATTGAAAAAGACAATATCATTGCTATAGGATTAGCAATATTTTTTCCTGCAATATCAGGAGCACTCCCATGCACAGGCTCATATAAAGATTTTCTTTTTTTACTTTGTCCTATTTCTCCAAGGCTTGCAGAAGGTAGCATTCCTAAAGAACCTGTAAGTTCTGCAGAAATATCTGAAAGAATATCTCCAAATAAATTTCCTGTAACTATTACATCAAACTGTTTAGGATCTTTTACCAACTGCATAGCACAATTATCTGCATACATGTTTTTAAGAGATATATCAGAAAATTCGTCGTCTTTTAAATTTTTAATTTCTTCTCTCCAAAGAACTCCAGACTCCATAACGTTTGCTTTTTCTACCGAATGAACCAATTTTTTTCTCATTCTAGAAATTTCAAAACCAATTCTACCTAATCTTTTTATTTCGTTACTTGTATATACCTCAGTATTAATTCCTCTTCTTTGTCCATCTCCTATGTCCTCTATTCCTCTTGGTTCTCCAAAGTAAATTCCCCCCGTTAACTCTCTAACTACTATAATATCCATATTTTTTACAACATCAGGTTTTAATGAGGAAGCATCTGTTAAGGAATTAAAAACTTTTGCAGGTCTTATATTTGCAAATAGGTCTAGTTCTTTTCTTAATTTTAATAATCCTCTTTCAGGTCTTAGGTCAAAAGGCAAATTTTCATATTCTGGAGCTCCAACAGATCCTAATAAAACAGCATCGCAAGTCTTAGCTTTAGTTAAAACATTCTCAGTAATCGGTGTGTTATATTTTTCATAAGAACATCCTCCCACATAATCCTCATCTACTATAAAATCAACTTTTGTATTTTTATTAAGGCAATTGATTAATTTTTTTACAGATTGGCTTACCTCAGGTCCTATTCCATCACCTGGCAAAAGCAAAATGTTGGCTTTATTAATCACTATCTACCAACTTCCATGAATTTTTATTGTAGTTTTCATTCTCATATGAATCAATTTGGCTGCTTTCCTTTAATGTGAGTTCTATATCATCATAACCATTAATTAATCTTTCTCTAATATCCTCTGAAATATTAAAATCTAAACATAAGTTATTGCAAAACACATTTTTATTTAGCAAACTCACTGTTAATGATTTTTTATCTAGGCTAAATTGGCTCAATTTATCAATAATACTTTTTGAAAGAGTTAACAAAAGCAAACCATTTTTAATAGAATTATTGTAAAAGATGTCTGCAAAAGAAGGTGCAATAATACATTCTATTCCGAAATCTAGCAAAGCCCAAGGAGCATGCTCTCTAGATGAACCACAACCAAAATTACTTCCTGCTAATAAAATTTTGGAATTGTTCCAAGGTTTATTATTTAAAATAAATTCAGCTTTCTTGTTACTATTTTTATCGAATCTTCTATTATAGAAAAGATATTTTCCTAAGCCCGTTCTATGTATAGTTTTTAAAAATTGTTTTGGAATAATATCATCAGTATCAATATTAATTTCATTTATAACTGCAGGTATACTTTCTAAATCTAAAAATTTTTTCATTACCAGCCCTCAGAAACATCTACAAAGCTTCCTGCTATTGCTGAAGCTGCAGCAGTTGCAGGGCTAACTAAATGAGTCCTACCTCCTCTACCCTGCCTTCCTTCAAAGTTTCTATTAGAAGTAGAAGCACATCTTTCACCGTCTTTTAATTGGTCAGGATTCATGCCTAAACACATTGAACATCCAGGTGCTCTCCATTCAAATCCTGCATCTATAAATATTTCTTGTAAGCCTTCATCCTCAGCCATTTTTTTTACCATACCTGAACCAGGTACTACTATTGCCTGTAAATTTTTAGCGACTTTTTTTCCTTTAACAACTGATGAAGCTACCCTCAAATCTTCTATACGTCCATTTGTACAAGAGCCAATAAAAACTTTTTGAATAGGAACCTCTAACATTTTAATACCAGGGGAAAGACCCATATAGTCTAAAGACTTTTTTACAGCTTTTTGTTTTTCTTTATCCCTAAGAGACAATGGATCAGGAACAGCTTCATCTATGCAGATTCCGTCCTCAGGACTTGTTCCCCAGGTTACCATGGGTTTTAAATTACTAACATTTAAATCAAATTTTTTATCAAAATTTGCATTTTTATCTGAGTACAGTTTGGTCCATTTATCTATTGCTGTATCCCATTTTTCATTTTTTGGAGAGTATTTTTTATCTTTCAAATACTGAAAAGTCTTTAAATCTGGTGATACCATTCCAGCTTTAGCACCAGCTTCGATAGACATATTACAAATAGTCATTCTTTCCTCCATAGACATTTTTTTTACTGTTGAACCAGTAAATTCTATTACGTGTCCTGTTCCCGCTGATGTTCCTATCTGACTTATTATTTTGAGTATAATATCTTTTGAAGTAATATTTTTACCAATTTCTCCATTAATTTCTATTTTCATATTTTTTGGTTTATCTTGCAGCAAAGTTTGTGTTGCTAGTACGTGTTCAACTTCTGATGTTCCAATTCCAAATGCTAAAGCACCGAAGGCTCCATGAGTTGAAGTATGAGAGTCTCCGCAGACAACAGTGGTTCCTGGTAAAGTAAACCCTAGTTCAGGCCCTATGATATGAACAATACCTTGATTTAAACTAGTCAGAGGTATGTAATCTATTGAGTAATCTTTAAGATTTTTCTCTAAAGTCTCTACTTGAATTCGTGCTATTTTGTCTTTAATTGAATTTATACCTAAATCTCTTGAAGTGGTTGGTACATTATGATCAGCAACACCTAGAGTCAGATTGGGTCTTCGCACCTTTCTATTTTTATTTCTCAACCCTTCAAATGCCTGAGGACTTGTTACTTCATGCACAAGGTGTCTGTCTATATAGATAATATTTTGACCCGAACTTAATTTTCCTACCAAATGGTCTTCCCATACTTTATCAAAAAGAGTTTTGGGATGTTCCATGGTTAGTTGCTTTCTTTTTTTTCTTCCTTGGCTTCTTTTTTTATTGAGTCTTTTGAAGAAATTTCATTGCTGTTATTATCAATTACATTTTTAGACTCAGGGTCAGGCTTTACGAGTTTTTTATTTAAATCGTTAGATTTTTTATCCCCTTTTTTAATTATATCTTTTTTCTCAGCAATTCTCGCAGATTTACCAGATCTACTTCTCAAATAATAAAGTTTTGACCTTCTTACTTTTCCTCTACGAACTAATACAATACTTTCTAGCATTGGTGAATACAAAGGAAATACTCTCTCTACTCCTTCTCCATGGGAAATTTTTCTTATTGTAAAAGTAGAGTTGAAACCTCTATTTGATCTTGCTATACATATTCCCTCAAACGCCTGAACTCTCTCTTTATTTCCTTCGGTAACAAAGACATTAACCTTTACTGTATCTCCGGATTTAAAAACAGGGAAATTTTTAGTTTTAAGAGACTCCTCTATCTGTTCATTTTCTATATCGATTAATTTATTCATAATATTTTTAAAAATTAGTATGTTACAAAAAAATTCAAAATTAGCTATCTTTTTTTTTTATAATTATAGATTTTTCTGACCTCCATTCTTTAATTTTTTTGTGATTTCCGGATAGTAAAACATCTGGAACTTTAATGTTTTGCCATATTTCTGGCTTTGTATAATGCTGATGTTCAATTAAATCATTATTAAAGCTTTCTTCTATTAAGCTTGAAGGGTTTCCTAAAACACCCGGTAATAATCTTATAACTGCATCAATAATAGAAACTGCAGCTGGTTCACCGCCACTCAAAACAAAATCTCCAATGGAGACTTCTTGTAGTTTATTATAGTCAATAAATCTTTGGTCTACACCTTCATATCTACCACAAACTATTATCATTCCTTCAGCCTTGCTAAATTCTTTAATTATTTTTTGATCAAGCCGTTTTCCTCTGGGGGTAAGCATTATCCTATGGAAATTAGATATTTTTTTTTCTGTAGCATCTAAAGCTTCGTTATAAGCACTATGTAATACATCTGGTTTCATGATCATACCAGGACCTCCCCCGTAAGGTTTGTCATCAATATTCTTGTTTTTATCTGAAAAATTTTTTATGTCAGTGATTTGCAAATTCCATATTTTTTTTTTTCTAGCACTTCCTATTACAGAGATATCTAGGAAGTTTTTAAATGCTTCTGGAAATAAAGTTACTATATTTACATTAAAAATTTTATTTTTCTTACTCATAATTTTTATTTAGCTTAATAATTTTATTTTTTACATCTACGTCTTTTATATTTGATTCACAAAACTTTATCATAAATTTATAATCTCCATCTAATTCTAAAACATCTCCTGCTCCAAAATTATGTATTGCAATAACTTTTCCTAAAAAATCATTCTTCTTTTTATAAACTTTTGATCCTATTAAATCTTTATGAAAATATTCATTAAGATTATTTTCTAAGCAAGATTCATTTATCCATATTTCCTTCCCTATTATATCAGAAAGCTCATCTTTTGACTGAATTTTTTCACTTTTACAAATTACTAATTGTCCTTTAGTAAATTTTTTTACTAGATTAATTTCGATATTATCTATAAAAAAATTATTTTTAAATTTTTTTAAACTTAAATATTCATCATTATAAAATTTTACTTTAAATAACCCTTTAAACCCGTGTGATCCTACTATTTTACCTAGATAAATTCTCTTAGTCATAATTTCTTAATGTAATTTTAATTTATTAACTAGACCAGATAACGTTTTTACGTTGTTTAATTTAAAGAAACTTACTTCTTTTCTTCCTCAGGTTTTGCTTCAGCTGGCGCTGCTTCTTTAGCTTCCGCTGGTGCTGCTTCTTTTACTTCCTCAGGTTTTGCTTCAGCTGGCGCTACTTCTTTTGCTTCTTCAGGTTTTGCTTCAGCTGGTGCTGCTTCTTTTGCTTCTTCAGGTTTTGCTTCAGCTGGTGCTGCTTCTTTTGCTTCCTCAGGTTTTGCTTCAGCTGGTGCTGCTTCTTTTGCTTCAGCTTCTTCTTTTTTCTTCTTAAGCAACTCTTCTTTCGCTTTTATCCTCTCTAAAGCCTTTTTCTTTGGTTTTGCTTTTTCAGGATTATTTCTTTTTATTGGTTTTAAAAGTCCAGCATCAGATAAAAATCTGTGAACTATATCTGTTGGTTTAGCTCCATTTCCTAACCAGTGTTTTATTCTATCAATTTCAAGATTTAACCTAGACCCATCGTTTTTATCTTTTAGAGGATTAAAAGTTCCAACCTTTTCGATAAATTTTCCATCACGCGGCGCTCTAACATCCGCTACAACAATTCTGTAGTAAGGTCTTTTTTTTGCTCCATGTCTACTCAATCTAATTTTAACACTCATTGTTTCCTCTATTTCCTTCTTAAGTTATGTAACATATTTCCTAAATTATTTGTACCTATATTATTGGATAACATTTTTTCCATTCCATCCATACCGTGTTTACTGATTTTTTTCATCATTAGCTGCATATTTTTAAATTGTTTTAGGAGTTTATTTACATCCTGTATTTCCACTCCTGCCCCAAAAGCAATCCTTTTTTTTCTTGATCCATTTATAATTGACGGATTAGCTTTTTCGTTTTTTGTCATAGATGAAATTATTGCTGCCATTCTAATAAAAGTTTTATCTTCTAAGTTTGTTTTATTAAGTGCCTCCTTGGCTTTCCTTACACCGGGCATTAAAGATAAAATTCCTTTAATACCGCCTAATTTCTTCATCTGAGAAAGTTGTTTTTGAAAATCACTTAAATCAAAGCTTCCTTTACTTAACTTTTTAGCTAAATTTTCTGCTTCTTCTTGATTAAACTCTTTTTCAGCTTTTTCAACAATTCCGACTATATCTCCCATGTCAAGAATGCGATCAGCTACTCTATCGGCAGAAAACTTTTCTAAATTAGAAATTTTCTCACCAACTCCTAAAAACTTTATAGGTTTTCCAGTAGAGATTGTCATGCTTAAAGCAGCTCCTCCCTTAGAGTCTCCATCGACTCTTGTCAAAATAACTCCAGTTAATTCGACATAACTTTGAAACGACTTTGCAATGTTAACCGACTCTTGTCCAATCATTGAATCTGCAACTAATAAAGTTTCACTAGGCATAACCAAACCCTGTATATTTTTAATTTCATTCATTAATTTTTCATCTAGTGTTGTTCTGCCGGCTGTATCAAATATTATTACGTCGTGTGACATTTGTTTTGCTTTTTCAAATGAGTTTTTTATAAGTTTACTTATAGAATCAGTAGTTTTATTATCCATGTAATCGATATCGATGGATTTAGCAATTTGATTTAATTGATCAATTGCAGCGGGCCTGTAAATATCAAGAGATGATAACAGGACTTTTTTTTTATCATTTTTAAGTAATAATGACAACTTTCCTGCAGTGGTAGTTTTTCCGCTTCCTTGCAAACCTATTAACAAAAATGTACTTAGTGATCCACTAAATAATAGGTTGAATGCACCAGCAGGAAGATTTTTACCTAGTAAATCTGCCAGACTGTCTCTTACTATTTTAACTACCATATCTCCAGGTTTTACTGATTTAAGTATCCTCTCACCAACAGCTTTCTCTTTAATTCCTTCGACAAAATCCTTAGCTACAGACAAAGGAACGTCTGCCTCTAGCATAGCAATTCTAATTTCTCTTAAAGCCTTACTTACGTCCTCCTCATTTAATAAGCCTTTTCCCGTAAGTGAATCAAAGGTATTAAGAATTCTATCAGTAAAATTTCCAAACATATGTACAATATTGTATAATTAAAATTTATTATATTTACGCTTTTGGTATAACAATGTCAATAATAAAGGATTTTTAAAAAATGAAGAGTTTTAAATGAATATACCTTTTGTAAAAATGCATGCTAATGGAAATGATTTTGTAATCATTGACAATAGATCTAAAAATTATAACTTTAAAAAAAATGTAATCTTGGCATTGTCTCATAGAAATACTGGAATAGGATTTGATCAATTAATTTTATTAGAAAATAGTAAGAATGAAGATATATTTATGAAAATTTTTAATTCTGACGGACAAGAAGCAAAAATGTGTGGTAATGCTGGGCTATGTGTTGCCTCCTTAATATTTGCCTCTAAAAATAAAAGCTCTTTAAATATAGAAACTATTTCACATAATATAAAAGCCAAGTTGAATAAAAATGGAGAAATTAGTATTACAATAAGGGTTCCCTCCCAAATATTTACTAATATATTAACAAAATGCGTTACAAAAACTGATAATATTGATTTTTCTAAGATACATAAATCTTTGAACTCTGGAGTCTTAGTAAATATGGGAAATCCTCATATTGTATTTGTAGTTGAAAAACTAAATAATGTAGATTTATTTAAATATGGTAGCAAAATAGAAAATAACGAATTATTTGTTGATGGAATAAATACGGAGATAGTAGAAATAGTAAGCCGAAAAAAATTAAAGGTAAAGTTTTGGGAAAGAGGAGCAGGCCACACGTTATCATGTGGATCAGGAATATTATCTGCATTTTATGCTTGTCATAAAAATAATTTATGTGATCCGGAAGCTAAAATTGAAATTCCTATCGGTAAAGTTAGCACATTTATTAAAAGTTCAGAAATAACTATGAGTTCAAAACCTGAAGTCTGTTACATGGGAGAATTTGTTTATGAATAACGTATTTACTTTCGGTTGTAGATTAAATTTCTGGGAAAGTGAAAAAATTAATTTTTTTTTAAATGAGAATAAAAATTACAATATGACTGTTTTCAATACCTGCAGTGTTACGAATGAAGCCGTTAAGAATATTATAACTAATATAAAAAAGTTTCATGCTAGAAATCCTGAGGTAAAAATAGCAGTAACTGGTTGTGCAATTGAAACCAACTTTGAACTTTTTAAGAATATGAAGGAAGTTTCATATATAATAAAAAATAACAGAAAACTGGATAAAGCAGTTTGGGCAATACCGAGTGATAAAATAGCTAACAAAAGTCTTCATAAGAAAGATTTATTAATCCTTGAAAAAATTAATCCCTCTAATTCAAATGTCAGAAAGTTTATTAGAATTCAAAATGGCTGCAACCACTCTTGTACATTTTGTATTATCCCAACATGCAGAGGAAAAAGTGTTAGTGATGATATCAAAACTATTAAAAATAACATTGAGGCTAGCTTGAAAAATAATATTAAAGAAATTATTTTAACAGGAGTAGATTTAACTTCCTGGGGAACTGATTTATTTAAAAATATATCATTAGGAGACCTAATAGAAGAAATATTTTCAAATAATTCTTTTGATTTTAGATTAAGACTTTCGTCACTGGATGCAGCTGAACTAGACCAAAAATTTTTTGAAATTTTAAAAAAAGAAAACAGACTTATGCCTCATTTTCACTTTAGTTTACAATCTTTGAATAATATGATTTTAAAAAGAATGAAAAGGAGACATTCTGTAGAGCAAGTTAAGCATTTATTTAAAAAAATACGGTCTATTTTACCTAATGTAACATTTGGAGCCGATATTATTACAGGCTTTCCAACAGAAAATGAAAAAATGTTTCTCGAAACAAAGCAAACAATAGAAACTTTAGAAATATCTCATCTCCATGTTTTTCCTTATTCTGAAAAAGAAGGAACACCCGCATCAAGAATGCCTCAAGTACCTACTCAAATTAGAAGAGAAAGAGCAAGAAAATTAAGAGAAATTGGAAAAAAAATTTATTGTAAGCTACTAAAAAATCAAACTTTACATAAACACAGAGTATTAATAGAAAGTGATAAAGGTATTGGTAAAACAGAAAATAACTTTAAAGTGAAACTAAGAAATGCAAAAAAGGGTGAAATAATAGAAATAGTTCCTAGAGGTATTGAAAAAAATTATTTAATAGCTTGAGTATGAAAAACTGGATTAACAAAATACGAAAAAAAATAACTGTTAAAAACTCAGAGTCTCAGCCGGCTCCCTCTTCTAATAAACTTTCAGAAAGCAAGAGCACCCTACCTATTATAAAGGGAAAAGAAGATCCAAAGATTAAAGAATCTGGAGCTTTGAAGTTAAATGAGAAAGGGGCAGATAATAATAAATCAAAAGTTATCGAAACCAAAACAACAACAAATTGGTTTAATAAACTAGGTGATAATTTCAGAAAAACCTCTTCAAATATTAAAAGAGCAATTTTTGCAAAAAAAGTAACTCAGGAAGATCTAGACTATTTACAAGATGCATTTTTGCTATCTGATTTGGGAGTTTCTTATTCAGAAGAACTGATCGATGATTTAAAGAAGAAAAGAATAACGGAAGGTAAACTTAAAGAAGAGGTAACATCATATCTTGAAAGTCAATTTAAAGACAGGAAGCATAGTTTTGTTTTTAAAAAAGAGAGACTACCTCAAATAATACTCTTGTTTGGAGTAAATGGTTCTGGAAAAACAACAACTCTGGCAAAATTAGCTTATAAAGCTAAATTACAGAGGCTATCTTTAAATATTATTGCCGCAGACACATTTAGAGCTGCCGCTGTAGAACAATTAGAAGAGTGGGGCAAAAAGTTACAACTAGAGGTATACTCTGGCTTTAAAAATGAGGATCCTGCATCAGTTATATTTAAAGGTCATAAAAAAGCAATAGAAAACCAAACAGATGTTTTATTGATTGATACTGCTGGCCGGCTACATAATAAAGTGGAGTTAATGGATGAGTTAAAAAAAATAGTCAGAATTATAAAGAAAAATGATCCAACAGCTCCTCATAACAAAATATTAGTTTTAGACTCAACAATAGGGCAAAACACCTATTCACAATTAGAGGCATTCAATAGTACAATAGGTATTACTGGCGTTATTATGACTAAACTTGATAGTTCATCTAAAGGCGGATCATTGATTGCTATATCAAAAAAATATAAGACTCCTATTCATTTTATCGGGATAGGGGAAAAAGTTGACGATCTTATTGACTTTAATCCTAAAGATTTTATAAATGCTTTAATAGGCGAAAACTTTGGAGAAAAAAATGAAAGCATACATTAAGTTTTTATTCGAAATACTTCCGTTGGCTATTTTTTTTATAGTTAATTCTGTTGAAAATATTAGTATTGTTGATAACGTTTATTCAATATTTTTTTCTCTAGATGATAAATTTTTTAAAGCTACTTTCTTTTTAGTCTTAACATCTTTATTTGCAATACCCGTAGCTTGGTATATTGATAAAAAAATACCCTGGATGCCTGTAGTCACAGGAGTTTTTGTGCTATTTTTTGGAGGGTTGACATTGTTTCTTCAAGATCCTGATTTCATAAAGCTTAAACCTACAATTATAAATTTAGTTTTTGCTTTTATACTTTTAGGTGGATTAAAATTTAATAAGATTTTTTTAAAAATAGCTTTTCAATCTTTTAAACTAGAAGACCAAATTTGGAAAAAACTCACTCTTAGGTGGTCATTTTTTTTTATTTTTTTAGCTTTTTTAAATGAGATAGTTTGGAGAAATTTTACAAATGATGAGTGGGTCTTTTTTAAAGTATGGGTAATTTTTCCATTAACAGTACTTTTTATGATATTTTTTATTCTTCCTTTAATAAGTAAAAATGTTGAGAATATTAAGTAAAATAAAATATGGATAAAAAAGAACATTTTAAAGATTATAAAGAATGGCCTTTTAAAGAGGCTTTTAAGGTTTTGAAAAAAACTGAAATTTTTAAAGAAAAGAAAACTATTAATTTTGAAACAGGCTATGGACCGTCAGGAATACCTCATATTGGAACTTTTGCAGAAGTTTTGAGAACAAATATGATAATTAATACACTAAAAGAAATTACTGATACTAAAATAAAACTAATTACCTTTTCAGACGATCTGGATGCATTAAAAAAAGTACCTGAAGACTATCCATACCCAGATAAACTGTCGCAATATATTAACCATCCATTAAGCTCAATTCCTGACTTTACTGGAAAATTTGATTCTTATGCAGATAGAAATAATAACCTTCTTAATGAGTTTCTAGGTCAATTTAAATTTGATTATGAATTTATCTCATCTACAAAAGAATATAAATCTGGAACTTTTGACAAGTGTCTTTTAAAGATACTAGAAAACTATGAGGATATTATAAATATAATTCTTCCTACGTTGAGAAAAGAACGAAGAGATAGTTATTCGCCCTTCTTACCTATATGCAAAGAGACAGGAAAGGTTTTAGAAGTGGCTATAAAAGTGGTAAGTAAAGAAGATGGAATAATAGCTTATAAAAACACTAATAATCAACTTGTTGAAACTTTAATTACTAAAGGAAATTGTAAGCTACAATGGAAGGTTGATTGGGCAATGCGCTGGTCTGCATTAGATATTGATTATGAAATGAATGGTAAAGACCTTATTCCATCTTTTGATTTGTCGAAGCAAATTTCTAGATATATATATGGAAAAGTTCCTGTAAATATGGCTTATGAGCTTTTTTTAGATCAAAATGGTGAAAAAATTTCAAAATCAAAAGGAAACGGACTTAGTATTGATGAATGGCTAAAATACGGAACTAAAGAAAGCCTAGCCTTATTTATGTATCAGAATCCTAGACGGGCAAAAAGACTATATTTTGATTGTATACCTAAAAGCATGGATGATTATAAAAAAAATCATAATAACCTTCTTAATAGTACCGTAGACGTTTTGGAAAATCCTATTTGGCATGTTCACGAAGGAAAAATACCTAATTGTACTTATCCTTTAGAATTTTCAACGCTTATTAATCTAGTAACAGCATTGAACACTTCTGATATTAGTACAATATATAACTTCTGTTTATTATATATTAAGAAAAAAATTAATTTGGAGGAGGAAGAAAATTTAAAAAAAATTATAAAATTAGCAATAAATTATTTTCAAAACTTTATATTACCTAATCTAAAAAAAAGAGATCCTAATCAAGATGAAAGAACAGCAATTATAAATTTAATTAAAGATATTAGTAGTAAAAAATCTGAGCTTAATTCGGAAGAGTATCAAAGCTTAGTATATAAATATGGCAAGCAGGTTTACCCTGATAACCTAAGGGACTGGTTTATCGCTCTCTATGAAATTCTTTTTGGATCAAAAAGTGGCCCCCGACTTGGTTCTTTATTTAATTTGTATAAAAAGAAGAAAGTCCTAAAAATACTTAATGAGGTCATTTAGCAGATAAAAATTTAGAAAATAAATCTTTTTTTAGTTCTGTGTTTATAGAGTCATCAACTTTTTTAATTAATTCAGAATATGCTTTATACAAAATATTTTTTTTTTCGTTAATCGTATTATTATCTGTTATTAAGAAAGTTATACTTCCATTTAGTGTTAATGAGTCTAAAGCCTTATTATTATCAAAAAAATTCATAGATATTTTTAGGGAAAGGCTATATTCAATTTGTTCACTAGATAAAAAAATTTTTTTTAGTCCTTTATTTTTTTTTATTTTTTTCTGTATTAAAGAAAAATCTTTAACAGTTAAAAGTAGTGACCTAGTATCTCCTGTTACTCTAAACTTTTTATTTCCCCAAATAGAAAGTTCTTGAATTAAAAATTTACTATCAAATCCTAAATCGTCTGAGAGATCAAGATTTTCTTCATTTATTACTAAGTTAAATTCATATATATCTAAAGAGACTAATTCATAATTATAAAATTCTATTTTTTTTGTTGTCTTTGGATTACTAGTACAAGATATTAAAAAAAAAATACTCAGGCTAATAGTAAAGATTTTCGTAATCATATTTTTTTTAAACACCACTCTAATAAGGCTTTTTGTACGTGTAATCTATTTTCTGCTTCTTCCCAGACTAAGGACATTTTTTCATTATCTATTATTTCACCAGAAACCTCATTGCCTCTGGTAGCCGGAAGACAATGCATAAAGACGGCATTTTTTTTTGCAATACTCATTATACTCTTATTAACCTGATATGGTTTAAAGCTAGAAAGTAGCTTTTTTGTTGGATTTTTTCCCATAGAAAACCAGGTATCAGTAATAATGCAATCACTTTCCTTACTTGCTACAATAGAGTTGTGCCCTAATTTTATATTTGTATTAGATTTTTTAATATGTTTTTTTAGTTCTAAAGGAACCTTTAATTCTTTAGGAAAACATATGTTAAGCTTGAAGTTAAAAATTTCTGCAGCCTCAACCCAAGAATATAAAACATTATTTAAATCACCTAACCAAGTAAATTGTTTATTTTTTATGTTACCTTTTTTTTCATTATATGCCATAACATCTGCTAGGATTTGACACGGATGAGATTTGTTACTGAGGCCGTTAATTACAGGTAACTTAGAATATTTATGATAATCTATTAGCTTAGTGTGATTATTTGTCCTGACCATTAAAATATTACAATATCTAGCTAAAACTCTAGCTGTATCGGCGATAGTTTCTCCTCTAGAAAGATGAGTTGTTGCCTCATCAAGTATTACAGAATTACCTCCCAGTTCTTTTATTGCTAACTCAAAAGATACCCTAGTTCTTGTTGATGGTTTTTCAAATATCATTGCTAAGTTTACACCTTTTAAGGAAAATATTTTTTTATTTTTTTTTCTATATTTTTTTAAATCATTAGCTCTTTTTAAAATTATTTTAAGTTGTCTCTCACCAATTTCAGATAAATTTAAAAAATTTCTTATCAATTTATAATTCCTCTAGGCATTTTTTTATGATAGATACTGCTATCCTTATATCAGCCTTACTAACATTTAGAGGCGGCAACAACCTTACAACATTGTTAGCTGCAGGAACTAGAATAAGTTTTTTCTTCCTAGCTAAAAAACAAAATTTTTCAGTGGACTCACTAAATTCTATTCCTGTTAAAAGTCCTATTCCTTTAATGGATACTATTATATCGGGATACTTTTTTTTTAAATTTTCTAGATGTTTTCTCAAAAATAATCCATTACTTTGAACCTTTAACAAAAATTTTTTCTTTGATACTTCTTTCAAGACTGCTAGCGCCACTGAACAGGCTAGTTGGTTTCCTCCAAAAGTGGACCCATGGCTTCCATATCCCATACATTTAGCAAGCTTATCCACCATAAGCACAGCTCCTATAGGAAATCCTCCTCCTAACCCTTTTGCAAGACTCATAATGTCTGGAGTGACTCCATACCATTCATGACTAAATAGTTTTCCTGTCCTTGCGATACCAGACTGAACTTCATCAAAAGCTAACAATATTTTTTCTTCTTTACACAAACGCTTTATGTCTTTAAAAAAGCTGTTAGAAAAAGTATTAATTCCTCCCTCACCTTGTATAGGTTCAAATAAAATTGCCGCTGTATTTTTGTTAATTTGCTTTTTTAGTTGCAAAATATTATTCTCCTTTACTCTGCTAAATCCGCAATCACAATCATTTTTAGCTAAAAATCCTTCTCTATGAGATTTACTAGACCCTGCTTGGATGCTGGTCATAGTTCTACCGTGGAAAGCATTGTTTAAAACTATAATATTTTTTTTATTAGGATTTCCCATCACATAATGATATTTCCTAATAATTTTTACAATAGCTTCAGTTGCTTCTGCACCAGAATTACAAAAAAATACCTTATCTGCAAATGAATAACCGCATAATTTCTTTGCCAATTCTTCCTGCTCTGAAATTCTAAAAAGATTTGAGGTATGCCAAAGCTTGCCGGCTTGAGTTTGCAAGGCTTTTATTAATTTTTGGTTTGCATGACCTAAACAATTTACTGCAATTCCAGAAGAAAAATCAAGATACTTTTCATCTTTAGTATATAACCAAGAGCCTTTACCGTTAATGAACTCTAGATCTATTCTATTATAATTGGATAAAATATAGTTACTCATTTAAAAAAACCTACGACTTAAGTTTCCAACCTGATTTAAGTATAAAGTAACATATTAAATACAAAATTGCATTCAAAGCAACTAAATAAACTATTCCATTTATGAAGCCTTTTGTTTCGGTTTCAATAAAACCACTTCTGAATCCATCAATTATATAAAAAAAAGGGTTATAGAGACTAATTGTGTAGAATGGTTCTTTTAGCCTGTCTATGGTATAAAATGTTCCAGATAAAAATGTTAGGGGCGTAATTATGAAATTAGTAATTGCGGACATATTATCAAATTTTTCTGCCCATATCCCTGCTAACAATCCAATTAGGGCAAGTAATACTGATCCTAATAATGAAAATATAACTAAATAATAAATATTTAGAAATTCAAAATTTACAAAAGGTATCATTAATAAATAAGTAAGTAAACCTACAAGCATACCTCTTATACTAGCTGCTAAACAGTAAACTAATATTATTTCATTTATGTTAAAGGGAGGCATGAGAAGGTCTACTATATTGCCAGCTACTTTAGAAGAAAGTAATGACGAAGAGGTGTTTGCAAATGCATTTTGCATAACGCCCATGATAATTAAACCTGGAGCTAAAAAATCTATGTAGTTGAATATATAGTTTATCCTATCTTCAATTGCTACATTTATGACTAATAAAAATAAAAGTGATGTGAAAGCTGGAGCAACAATAGTTTGCTGATAAACTTTTAAAAATCGTTTAATTTCTTTATCAAATAATGCTATGGAGCCAATAACGTTCAATTTATTCCTATTCAATTTTATTTTTAACAAGCGTTCCTGGTTGTACTTTCCATCCATTTAATGCTTCGTATAATTTTAATTTTTTTTTTCCTGATCTTTGTATTATTGAAGGTCTTATTGCGTTGCGACCGCATGATATAAGAAGTCTTTCATCAATAATAACACCAGGTTTAAAGTTATCATGTAAATTTTCTTTCTTTGCCTCAATAATTTTTACCAACTCTCCGTTTATAAAACATTTTGCTCCTGGATTAGGATTATATGCTCTAACCTTTGCTAACACAATTTCAGCATCATCTTTGAAATCAAGATACGTATCATTTTTTTTGATAGTATATGTATAAGTAGCCTCTTTATGATCTTGATCGCATGCTATTATTGATCCTTCTACATATTTATTTATAATTTTAATAATAGATTTACAAGCTAAATTAGTAATTTTCTCTAATAAAGTGTATGTGTTATCACTTTCTTTAATTACTATACTTTCCCTATATAAAACTTTTCCTTCATCCACTTTCTCATTCATTACCATAATTGAAAAACCTGTCTCTTTTTCATTATTTAATAAAGAATATTGTACAGGTGATGAACCCCTCCATTTTGGCAATAAAGAAGCGTGTATATTTAAACATCCATATTTTGGAATATTTAATAGAATTTTAGGAAGTATGTGTCCATATGAAAAAACTAAAATTAAGTCAGGTTTCATTTTTTTAATTTTTTCTATTTCCATATTAGACTTTAGATTTATTGGCATGCTGTAAGATAACTTATTTTCATCTAAAAAGTTCTGTAGCGCATTTGGTATTATTTTTTTACCCCTACCTGCTGGTCTTGGGCATTTTGTATAAACATGAAGTAATGTATGTTTTGACTTGATAACACTTTTTAGTGGCCATATTGTGTATTCCGCTCCACCTGCCATATAAATAACTTTTAGATTTCCTGACATGCTTATTTACTATTATTTAACTTTTTTTTATATTTTTTTAACTTATCAAGTATTCTATTTCGTTTTAATTTGCTAATGTGATCTACAAATAATTTTCCATTAAGATGGTCTATTTCATGTTGCAAGCATGTAGCCTCTAATCCGTAAAAAGTTTTTTTTTTATTGTTTCCTTGTTCATCAACATATTTTACAACAATCATCTCTGGTCTTTCAACTCTTGCGAATTGTGTTGGCAGAGATAGACATCCTTCCTCAAACTCACTCATTGCTTCTGAGAATTCTAAAATTTCTGGATTAATAAATTTTATAGGCTTATTTTTATCATTTTTATTTGAACAATCCATGACTATTAGTCGCTTCAGAATGCCTACTTGCGGTGCAGCGAGTCCAATACCATTGCTTTTATACATAACGTCTAGCATATTATCTAATAATATCTTTGTTTCTAAATTAATGTTTGGAACAGGTTTAGAAACTTTTAATAATCTAGGATCAGGAGCTAAAATAATTTCTAACTTATTCATAATTTAGTACTCTATCAAAAACTAATGTTCTTTCACTTAAAGCTTGTCCTAAGGTAGCCTCATCTAAATAATCTAGTTCACCTCCTGCAGGAACGCCCCGAGCTAATCTGCTAACTTTAATATTAAGTTTTTTTATTTTACTTAATAAATAGTGCGCGGTAGTCTGACCAGAAGATGTGATCGAGGTGGCCAATATTACCTCTTTGACTTGATTTTCTTTCAATTTTTTAAATAATTTTTCTATATTTAGTTTTTCAGGGGTAATTCCCTTGATTGCATTAAGTGTTCCTCCCAAAACAAAATATACCCCATTAAATAAATTGCCCCTCTCTATGGCCCAAAGATCAGAAACTTCTTCAACTACACACAATAAGGTTTTGTCCCTCTTATCACTAATACAAATATCGCATTTATCCTCGACACAATAATTTCCACAAATTTTACAAACTTTAATTTTTTCTGAGACTATAGTTATAATCTTTCCTAGAGGACTCATAAGGTTACTCTTATTTTTAATCAAATGTAAAATTAGTCTTCTTGCAGATCTGGGACCTATTCCTGGTAGGTTAGTTAGCAATTCTATTAAAATATCAATTTCCGAAGATTTCATTCTAAAATTTCATTCCTGGTGGCAAAGGCATTCCCCCAGTTACGCTTTTCATTTCAGACTCTGATAAATGGTCAGCCTTTTTTTTTGCTTCTGAGATTGCAGCCATTATTAAATCTTCTAGTATCTCAACATCCTCTTTCAATGACGGGTCAATTTTAATTTTTTTTATCTCTCCTTTGCCATTCATAGTAATTTTCACCATGCCCTGGCTAACCAGGCCTTCAACTTCCATCATTTTTAGTTTGTTGTCTACTTCCTGCATTTTTTTTTGCATCATTTGAGCTTGTTGAAGCAAAGCACCCATATTTTGCATAATAACTCCTATAATTATTTATTAATTAATTTACTGCCAGGAAATATATCTAAAATTTTTTTTATATCATTCCCTATACCATTATTATCAATATTAATATTTAAATCATTATCTTTTTTTCTATTTATGGAATATACCAATTGCTCTATTGTAGG